>NZ_VPDG01000040.1:0-5560 GCF_013417805.1 Acinetobacter sp. YH12226
GAGAATGTTATGAGCCGATGGGTACAGCGTGTGTCCTATGTTGAAAATGAAGCCCTTGTCCGTATCAGGTTTTCAGATGATGTTGTGCCACTGATCACCAACCTAGAGAAGCATTTCACCAGTTATGAACTGGAGCAGGTAAGTAGCCTAACGAGTGCCTATGCCATACGTTTATATGAACTACTAATTGCATGGCGTAGCACTGGGAAAGTATCAATGCTTGAAACTAAGGAATTGAGGTCAAGACTTGGTGTATTGGACACAGAGCATCAACGGATGGAATCGTTTAAAAGACGAGTATTAGAGCCTGCTATTCAACAAATTAACGACCATACCGACATTAAGGCAGAATACGAGCAACATAAGCGAGGACGTTCAATCATTGGGTTTTCATTCAGCTTTAAACAGAAATCCAAGCCTAAAACAATCAACCATGAACGAGATCCAAGCACGGTTGATATGTTCTGCAACTTGTCAGACAGTCAGATAAATACTTATAGCTCAGTATTGTCTAAAGTCCACAGTATCAGCGACCTAGCAGGGAATAAGGACTATCAAGCATTTGCAATATGGATTGCCAATATTTTACGTGACCCGTCCAGTGTGCGAGAAGAAACGGCAAAACGCATATTCAAGGCATTGCGAACAGAAACAGATTTTAAAGGTTAAATGGGAGTATTACTAATGACTGATTTATCAAAACTAAGTGAAACCGAGCTATTAGCTATCTGGAATAAAGATAATTTTGGACTGAAAGGTCAACTATACAAACTAGAACAAGAGTACATCGAAGCCAAAGAAATATTGGATAACTGGCAGAATAAAGACCACCCACTTTATGAACGTCATCAAAGTTGTGTGGATGGTCTTATTACAAGGATTGAGCGTATAAAACAACAACTAAACAAATGCGAATAATCAGAAAAAATCTGTCTCGCCCTATGAGATAGTGTTTTCATCCTGATTGCTTTTAGATCGTTTTGACCGTAGCTCGTTTGCTTTATTCATCATCGAGCCAGCCATACGTCCACCAGTCGTAGAACCACTTAAACGACTACCAAGGTCACTTTTTAAAGCAGAACTCATATTCATGGCCATATTACCAGCCATAAAACCAGCTTTACCCATTGCACTCGATGGGCCTGTGCCAGTTGCTTGAGCCGTTTTAAGCTGTTCACTTGCCAACGCTCCAGCGCCTTTTGTAGCCATAGACGCACCAGCTGCACCAGCAGCAGCGCCAGCTGTCGCAGCAGCCACAGCACGTAGGGCAGAAGTTAAAGCAGCACCACTTCCAATAGATGAACCGTTAATCACACCTTGGAGCATATCAGGCACAATTTTGGTTAATGCCAGCAGTACCACACTACAGCCAATCATACCGACCAAACTTACATTGTCTTCAACATTAAAGCCCGTAGCCCACTCTTGGATAAAAGTAAGTCCAAGACCTGCAATCAATTGTAAGATAAATATTTTTGCACCGACTGAAACAGCATATTGAATAGTTTTCAAGGCATAGTCTTTCGTCCATTGCGAACCTGCAAACCCCATCATTAAGACACTAGCTGACACCACGATATACATTTCAACCAACGCCAAAACCAAGAACGCACAAATCAAGGCAAATGCAATCATGATAATGATTGAAGCAATCAGCATCCCCAATGAATCAATAGGCGACCAAGCACTTACCGAGTTTAAAATCTCTTGGACGATCTTCCAGCCGTTCACAAAAAAATCTGAGGGTGTAAGCAGACTGTAGCCACTGGCGGTAGATGCAGCCTGCCTGAAGCTATTTACAATCGCTTCAGCGAACGTTGCTGAGTTCATCAAAAGCCATGACATAAAGCCAGAATCAAAAAATTATTATGTGATCAGATTTCTTTTCTGCTCAAACTGCTCTTCAATTTTTGAACTCAAAAAATTGACAATAGGCTGCAAAGCATAATGCTCCTCTTGCCAATTTTGTTTGCCGATTTCCCCTCTATATTCCTGTATAAGTCGCTGCAATACGAATTTCTGCTCATCAGAAAGCTGAGACATAACCCATCGTGCAGCATTGTCTTTTGAAGCAATATCCTTCATCACTAAACTAAAATAGATCCGGCATAAAGCTAAAATCTGGTTTCTTTCATCTGCATCCTCATCCCAATGCGCTACAATTTCGGGATAAGTGTCAGACATTGCTTGCCATAGTTCTTGATCAGAAATTTCAGGTGCCCATTGGTTTAAAGCTGGCCCAAATAAAACTGTATGATGAGATCTCGCTTTTCTAAGCAATATACTAATATCTGGGTCTTTCTGTGAGCTCAATATTCCACCTTCTTTAAGCTCTTCACGCAGCCATTCACCAAATTGCATTTCATAACTTAAAGGATAAATTCCAGACTGAATCTCATCTTTTAATAAAATAGTAACTTCTAATGGCCTTTGTAATTCCCCAACAGGCTGTGAAATTTTTAGTAATTCTTGTGCAAGCTGCTCACGTAAAGCAGAAGTTAATGGTTGAGTGACCACGACCAGTACATCAAGATCACTTTCTGGCCCTAAACCACCGTCAACAGCTGAACCATAAAGATAAATTGCAAATAATGATTCCGCTAAAAGCTGCTGTAATTTTTCTTGTAGATATTCTAACTGAATTAAATCAGGCATCACTCACTCCTTTAATGGAAGATTAAATAATTCTCTATCTCGATTTTCGGTTAAGTATTTATCGAGTTGAGCCATTAACTTTTCATGAGCAACAGTGTCATTTTCGACGATTTTTAACATACAAGAGCCGATTAAAATCTTACGTCTTGTATCATTCTTTCGTTCTAACTCTTTTTGCTTAGAACGTTCACGAGCTACAGCAGCTTGTTTTTGAGCTTTTAACTGTTTTAACCGCTCTTGTTGCTTAGAAATTTGTTGTTCCAATGACTCAATTTTCATCTTTAACATACCTTTCAAATAGAGGAAATCCCCCTAAATCATAAGCGCACTTGAACATTGCTTTCAAGTTGCTATATGATTGTTGTGGGTTTTCCCGAAGGGCGCACTTTCCCAAACTAAAGTTTGGAGTGCGTAAGGGGACACCCCTTAACCCCGAAAAAAAATTTTCAATTTTTTTTTAAAAACACTTGTCAATGGGACTTTACATCGTGGCTATTTTTCACTTTTCAGTAAAAAATATTAGTCGATCAGATGGTCGAAGTGCTGTTGCGTGTGCTGCATATAGATCAGGGGAAAAATTGAAAGATGAACGCTATGGAAAAGAGCAGGATTACACGAAGAAAACAGGCATAGAATTTAAAAATATCTATGCGCCTGAAAACACCAAAAAAGAATTATTAGATCGGGAAACGCTTTGGAATACGGTCGAAACCATTGAAACTAGAAAAAACTCTCAATTATCAAGAGAATTTGAAGTTGCATTTCCTTGTGAATTAAACCAAGAACAACGAGAGAAGATGCTCAATGAGCTATGCGGAAAAATTGTAGAACGTCATAAGGTCGTTGTTGATGCAGTCATTCATGCCCCACATACCGCAGGCGGAAGTGATGACCGCAACTATCACGCCCACATCATGCTCACTACACGCAGCATTAACCAACAAGGCGACCTTGATAAAAAAACGAGAGAATTTAACGACAACGGCAAACAAGAAGTCGAACACTGGAGACAACAGTTTGCGGAACTCTGCAATCAATTTCTTGAACAGGTTGGCAGCCATGAGCGTGTCGATCACCGCAGCTACAAAGAGCAAGGTTTAGATTTAGAAGCCACACAGCATGAGGGTTCTACAATTACCCAACTTCGCAGACAGGGCAAGGACACTGAAATCAGTTTAAGTAACGATGCGATTAAGGCTAGAAATACAGAACGCCAATTAATTAAAGGACTTGAGCAAGAAATTTTAGCCACAGAACGCCTTGTTCATGACTTGGAACAGACCAGGGAAAATTTAGACCAGGAACAACGCCAAAAAGAAAAAGACCAGGAACAACGTTCCCCTGAAGAATTAACCAAAATTGCATATAGCGTTATTTCGCAATATAACGACGCTATAGCCACAGAAGCGAAAAACATAGCGTCATCTATCCAAAAAACAGAAATCGAGCAAATAAACGCTGTTTTGGAGCAAATAGAGCTATCTAAAAGCGATATTAAACACCAAAAAGAAGAACTAGGAAAAAGACCCCTGTTTTTTGGCGGAAAATGGGATACAGCAAATGCTGAAATTCAGAAGCAGTTGAACCAGCTGGAAGAACAAGAACGAGAATTGAGGAATAACTCCCCTCGATTTGAGCCTGAACGCTATACAGATCGGGCAAAACTGACTGTAAACAAGGCTAATCCAAACCTAAAAGCTAAATATGACCGAGCAAGAAATTATCTTGAGCGAGAACAACAACGGAAGTTAGCCGAACAGGAAAAACGAAAACAAGAAGCCAAAGCCATACAAGAACAAGAAAAACAGGCATTTTTTGCACGTAAAGCCTTGCGTGAACAAGGTAAGCATGAAGAAGCCAACAAGATGCTTGAAGCCGAAAAGCGGAATAGACCACGTTCAAGATAGGTATATCTATGGTGCAAAATATATGATTTTGCACCATAGATATACCTATTCTTTTTGGTGTTTATTAAAATTATCTAAACAATACATGGTTTTACAGAGCGAGTGTCTACGAGCGAACTAGCAATATTCGACCCTCGACCCTCTGAAAAACCGCTTTTAAATGACTTGAACCCTAGAAAATCTATATTTTCATGTTGAAATCTGCACCTAGACCGAGCGAAGCGAGCATAAAGCCTTATGAGCGAAGCGAATTCATAGTTGCTTTTGCTTTTAGATTTCACAAACAGGATTAACCGAAAAATTGCCCCTCGAAGCGAGCTTGCGAGCTTCAATAAAGTACGAGCTTTAGCGAGTACATAGGGCAATTTTGACCCCTCCCCTCTTTTTTAATTTTTTTATTTTTTTTAATTTTTAGGGTGACTGAAATCCTTATATAGCAATGGTTTCAGACTTTATATAGCAACGTTTATCTTGCAATATAGCAACGTTTATCTTGCAATATAGCAACGTTTATCTTGCAATATAGCAACGTTTATCTTGCATATTACAACATTGTTATATAATGTTGCTATAACAACAAAATTCGAATAAGTTGCTATGTATGAAAAAAGACCTAGTCGTTAAGGATAATGCGCTGATCAATGCCAGTTATAATTTAGACCTTGCAGAACAACGCCTAATCCTTTTAGCAATACTGGAGGCGAGGGAGTCTAATATCCCTAGTGACCGTGATTTAACTATCCATGCAGAAAGCTACATTAACCATTTCAATGTCCATAGAAACACCGCCTACAAAGTCTTAAAGGATGCTTGCAAAAACTTGTTTGAGCGTCGCTTTAGTTACCAAAAATTAACGGCTAAAGGCAATCTTGAGAATGTTATGAGCCGATGGGTACAGCGTGTGTCCTATGTTGAAAATGAAGCCCTTGTCCGTATCAGGTTTTCAGATGATGTTGTGCCACTGATCACCAACCTAGAGAAGCATTTCACCAGTTATG
>NZ_VPDG01000041.1:0-5218 GCF_013417805.1 Acinetobacter sp. YH12226
TACAACAACTGTTTGGGTGTTGTATAGTCAAGCCTCACGAGCAATTAGTATTGGTCAGCTTCACATATCACTATGCTTCCACATCCAACCTATCAACGTCGTAGTCTTCAACGGCTCTTTAGGAGACATAAAGTCTCGGGGAAATCTTATCTTGAGGTAGGCTTCCCGCTTAGATGCTTTCAGCGGTTATCCCTTCCGAACATAGCTACCCGGCGATGCCACTGGCGTGACAACCGGTACACCAGAGGTTCGTCCACTCTGGTCCTCTCGTACTAGGAGCAGATCCTCTCAAATTTCCAACGCCCACGGTAGATAGGGACCGAACTGTCTCACGACGTTCTAAACCCAGCTCGCGTACCTCTTTAAATGGCGAACAGCCATACCCTTGGGACCTGCTTCAGCCCCAGGATGAGATGAGCCGACATCGAGGTGCCAAACACCGCCGTCGATATGAACTCTTGGGCGGTATCAGCCTGTTATCCCCAGAGTACCTTTTATCCGTTGAGCGATGGCCCTTCCATACAGAACCACCGGATCACTAAGACCTACTTTCGTACCTGCTCGACTTGTGGGTCTCGCAGTTAAGCGCGCTTTTGCCTTTATACTCTACGCGTGATTTCCGACCACGCTGAGCGCACCTTCGTACTCCTCCGTTACTCTTTAGGAGGAGACCGCCCCAGTCAAACTACCCACCAGACATGGTCCTCGTCCCGGATAACGGGACAGAGTTAGAACCTCAATATTACCAGGGTGGTATTTCAAGGACGGCTCCATCGCAACTAGCGTCGCGACTTCAAAGCCTCCCACCTATCCTACACAAGTAAGATCAAAGTTCAATGTCAAGCTGCAGTAAAGGTTCACGGGGTCTTTCCGTCTAGCCGCGGGTACACCGCATCTTCACGGCGAATTCGATTTCACTGAGTCTCTGCTGGAGACAGCGCCCCCATCATTATGCCATTCGTGCAGGTCGGAACTTACCCGACAAGGAATTTCGCTACCTTAGGACCGTTATAGTTACGGCCGCCGTTTACTGGGGCTTCGATCAAGAGCTTCGCTTACGCTAACCCCATCAATTAACCTTCCAGCACCGGGCAGGCATCACACCCTATACGTCCACTTTCGTGTTTGCAGAGTGCTATGTTTTTAATAAACAGTTGCAGGGGCCTGGTTTCTGAGGCTGTCGGCCGCTCAAGGAGCAAGTCCTATCACAGACAACAGCGTACCTTCTCCCGAAGTTACGGTACCATTTTGCCTAGTTCCTTCAGCAGAGTTCTCTCAAGCGCTTTGGTCTACTCGACCTGACCACCTGTGTCGGTTTCGGGTACGATTCCTGTGTAACTGAAGCTTAGAGACTTTTCCTGGAAGCATGGTATCAGCCACTTCACTGTACAAGTACAGCTTGCTATCAGTTCTCAGCATAGAGTACCCCGGATTTGCCTAAGATACATGCCTACAACCTTCCACCTGGACAACCAACGCCAGGCTGACTTAACCTTCTCCGTCCTCTCATCGCATTACACAGAAGTATTGGAATATTAACCAATTTCCCATCGACTACGCCTCTCGGCCTCGCCTTAGGGGTCGACTCACCCAGCCCCGATTAACGTTGGACTGGAACCCTTGGTCTTTCAGCGTGCGAGTTTTTCACTCGCATTGTCGTTACTCACGTCAGCATTCGCACTTCTGATACCTCCAGCAGACTTCTCAATCCACCTTCATCGGCTTACAGAACGCTCCCCTACCACGCATAATAAATTATGCATCCGCAGCTTCGGCATATAGTTTTAGCCCCGTTACATCTTCCGCGCAGGCCGACTCGACTAGTGAGCTATTACGCTTTCTTTAAAGGGTGGCTGCTTCTAAGCCAACCTCCTAGCTGTCTATGCCTTCCCACATCGTTTCCCACTTAACTATAATTTTGGGGCCTTAGCTGGCGGTCTGGATTGTTTTCCTCTTGACTACGGACGTTAGCACCCGCAGTCTGTCTCCCGGATAGTACTCATTGGTATTCGGAGTTTGCATCGGTTTGGTAAGTCGGGATGACCCCCTAGCCGAAACAGTGCTCTACCCCCAATGGTATTCGTCCGAGGCGCTACCTAAATAGCTTTCGGGGAGAACCAGCTATCACCAAGTTTGATTAGCCTTTCACCCCTATCCACAAGTCATCCCCTGGCTTTTCAACGACAGTGGGTTCGGTCCTCCAGTTAGTGTTACCCAACCTTCAACCTGCTCATGGATAGATCACCTGGTTTCGGGTCTATACCCAGCAACTAAACGCCCTATTAAGACTCGGTTTCCCTACGGCTCCCCTATTCGGTTAACCTCGCTACTGAATATAAGTCGCTGACCCATTATACAAAAGGTACGCAGTCACCGGACTAAGCCGGCTCCCACTGCTTGTATGCATGCGGTTTCAGGATCTATTTCACTCCCCTCACAGGGGTTCTTTTCGCCTTTCCCTCACGGTACTGGTTCACTATCGGTCAGTCAGGAGTATTTAGCCTTGGAGGATGGTCCCCCCATATTCAGACAAGGTTTCACGTGCCTCGCCCTACTCGACATCATCATATAAGCCCTTTCGTGTACAGGACTATCACCGTCTACGGTCGCACTTCCCAGAGCGTTCCACTAGAACTTATATGACTTAATGGGCTCTTCCCCTTTCGCTCGCCGCTACTGAGGGAATCTCAATTGATTTCTTTTCCTAAGGGTACTGAGATGTTTCACTTCCCCTCGTTCGCCTTGCAACACTATGTATTCATGTTGCAATACCTACCTTATGGTAAGTGGGTTTCCCCATTCAGACATCTCCGGATCACAGGATATTTGCCGCCTCCCCGGAGCTTTTCGCAGGCTATCACGTCTTTCTTCGCCTCTGACTGCCAAGGCATCCACCACATGCACTTAATTACTTGACTATACAACCCCAAACAGTCGTTTATCCTTACAAGTGGGATAAGCAACAGATTGTGATGATCTCTCATCACACTCATACAGTTGGCGTTTGTGCATTTAAGCACCGTACAGCTTCAATTAGATTCATATACCAAAACGCTTGATTCAGTTAATTTCGCTAGAACTCATTTCTTGTAGTTGCCTACTTGAAACGAGTTTGAACAAATTATTTCAACTCAAATATATTCTGTTAATGATTTTTCCAGCCTTCGTCAGGTCAGGAAACTGTGATAAATCACAGAGGTTAATAACAATGCCGCGCATTATACGCTGCTTTATCACTAAGCTCTATAAGCTATCTGATCGTTTGCTTATTACGTATCCGAAGGATACGTGGTGGAGACTAGGAGAGTCGAACTCCTGACCTCCTGCGTGCAAAGCAGGCGCTCTACCAACTAAGCTAAGTCCCCAGCTTATCAATAAGTCAATGTATCGTTCTGTTCTGTTTGCTTCAGCACTTTCATGCTTCGTTAGTCAGATTTGGTGGGTCTGACAAGACTTGAACTTGTGACCCCACGCTTATCAAGCGTGTGCTCTAACCAACTGAGCTACAGACCCTCAGATACATCGTATGAAGAACAACTTGTTGTGGATTCTTACCAATCGTCAATCTTTCGTTAAGGAGGTGATCCAGCCGCAGGTTCCCCTACGGCTACCTTGTTACGACTTCACCCCAGTCATCTGCCACACCGTGGTAAGCGTCCCCCCTAAGGTTAGACTACCTACTTCTGGTGCAACAAACTCCCATGGTGTGACGGGCGGTGTGTACAAGGCCCGGGAACGTATTCACCGCGGCATTCTGATCCGCGATTACTAGCGATTCCGACTTCATGGAGTCGAGTTGCAGACTCCAATCCGGACTACGATCGGCTTTTTGAGATTAGCATCCTCTCGCGAGGTAGCAACCCTTTGTACCGACCATTGTAGCACGTGTGTAGCCCTGGTCGTAAGGGCCATGATGACTTGACGTCGTCCCCGCCTTCCTCCAGTTTGTCACTGGCAGTATCCTTAAAGTTCCCGGCTTAACCCGCTGGCAAATAAGGAAAAGGGTTGCGCTCGTTGCGGGACTTAACCCAACATCTCACGACACGAGCTGACGACAGCCATGCAGCACCTGTATGTAAGTTCCCGAAGGCACCAATCCATCTCTGGAAAGTTCTTACTATGTCAAGACCAGGTAAGGTTCTTCGCGTTGCATCGAATTAAACCACATGCTCCACCGCTTGTGCGGGCCCCCGTCAATTCATTTGAGTTTTAGTCTTGCGACCGTACTCCCCAGGCGGTCTACTTATCGCGTTAGCTGCGCCACTAAAGCCTCAAAGGCCCCAACGGCTAGTAGACATCGTTTACGGCATGGACTACCAGGGTATCTAATCCTGTTTGCTCCCCATGCTTTCGCACCTCAGTGTCAGTATTAGGCCAGATGGCTGCCTTCGCCATCGGTATTCCTCCAGATCTCTACGCATTTCACCGCTACACCTGGAATTCTACCATCCTCTCCCATACTCTAGCCAACCAGTATCGAATGCAATTCCCAAGTTAAGCTCGGGGATTTCACATTTGACTTAATTGGCCACCTACGCGCGCTTTACGCCCAGTAAATCCGATTAACGCTTGCACCCTCTGTATTACCGCGGCTGCTGGCACAGAGTTAGCCGGTGCTTATTCTGCGAGTAACGTCCACTATCCAAGAGTATTAATCTCGGTAGCCTCCTCCTCGCTTAAAGTGCTTTACAACCAAAAGGCCTTCTTCACACACGCGGCATGGCTGGATCAGGGTTCCCCCCATTGTCCAATATTCCCCACTGCTGCCTCCCGTAGGAGTCTGGGCCGTGTCTCAGTCCCAGTGTGGCGGATCATCCTCTCAGACCCGCTACAGATCGTCGCCTTGGTAGGCCTTTACCCCACCAACTAGCTAATCCGACTTAGGCTCATCTATTAGCGCAAGGCCCGAAGGTCCCCTGCTTTCTCCCGTAGGACGTATGCGGTATTAGCATCCCTTTCGAGATGTTGTCCCCCACTAATAGGCAGATTCCTAAGCATTACTCACCCGTCCGCCGCTAGGTTAAGTAGCAAGCTACTCTTCCCCGCTCGACTTGCATGTGTTAAGCCTGCCGCCAGCGTTCAATCTGAGCCATGATCAAACTCTTCAGTTTAAAATCAGTAGCACCTTAAAGGGTGCCAATCTTGGCTCATCAATTTTCTGACAAATATTTCTCAAATAAACTTCGAGTAATTTCTACCATCAATCAATGAAAATAAT
>NZ_VPDG01000042.1:0-4996 GCF_013417805.1 Acinetobacter sp. YH12226
GGATAATCTTTTTCAGATTCAATCAATAATTGAACCGCTCTTTCTCTGATTTCAGGGGTATATTTTAATTTTGTCATCGGGGTAGTCTCTCAGAATATTGACTCTCCGACAAACCCGGTACGGTTCACTCTGTATAGACAAATGATCGCTATGCTCCTGACTGGAAGGCTCATTTATAAGAAAGATTGGCATCAGAAAAAAGTACTAGGAAATATTGGTAGTAAAATTCATTACGATATTGGTGGATGCTCCTACGAAGACAAATGTTTATTTCAACCCGTTCGTAATTGCTATGGTTGTATGTACTTTCATCCTTTTATTGATGCTAACCACAATCATGTTTTAGAAAGCATACAAAATGAAATCAATGATCTGATCAAATTATCGGATGGTATAGGTGTATCTAGAAACCCATTGATACGAGTGCATGAGTCAACTAAATTCGAAATTGAATCCGTAATAGCTCGTTGTGCATTACAGAAGGATGATATTTATGAACAATGAAAAATATAATATTTTTATAGATGAACAAAAGAGTTATTTTAATGAGAATTTGCAGTCTAACTTCAAATGGGATTGGAATGATTCAGCTTGGTATGGTGGTACAATAGGATCTGGTTGGTTACTGTCAAGAAGTGGTAAAGTAAATTTTACTTTCAGCACAATTAAAAGATTAAAAGGTGTTGAAAACACTACTATAAATACAGATTTTCAAGAGTTTATTAAATCTGTGCTCATTCTTAGTTATCGTAAGTCCAATTCTAAAGCATCCCCTCAAAAACTTTATGCAGAATTTTTAATTCTTAAACGATGGTACAGCGCTTTATATACTGAAAAAATCGAGAGCATACATCCCTGTCAGTTATCAACATTAATCTTAAATAAGTCTTTTGAAATTTTGGCAGAAAACTCAAGTAGAATGAATCTGCCTGACCATGTTGGAACTTACAGAAGATTGCAAGAAATAATAAATCATTATGCTTTTACTAAACAACCATTAGAATTTTCTCAAAAATACTTATACATAAATCGACAAAATAGAACCCCTAATGCTAGAAAAACTAAAGCATTAATAGATCAATTAGAGTTAGATGAAGATAATCTAGATAAGGATAAGCTCATTTCGATTCGAACATTCATCAATATTGTTTCTTTAATAAGCTTATGTAGTACAAATGGTGAAAAGATAGTACTAAATATTTTACTATTACTTATAGTCACTGGTTTACGTTCTACAGAAGCCTTTCTTTTAAAAACTGATGCTTTGATAAAAAAACCTATTCTTGACCCTTTAACCAAAGAGCATTTAGCTTTGGATGGCATTAAGCAATACACAGTTGGCATTCAGTATCATGGAGCAAAAGGTTCTGGCTACCGTATTCATTGGGTAGAACCTCTTGCTGTTCCTATTATAGAAAGTATATTCTCAAATGTATTATCTCTAACACAGCCCTACCGAGACTATATAAAATATGTCCGTGGGAAAAATATAAAGGATTTTTTGCCTAAAAAAATTGATGATATTGATTCTGATTTTATTGAAATAGATGATTTAATTCAATATTTTTTTGGTATTAATGAAGAGTATAAAATAACTAATGACTCAAAACGTAGAGTTATTATGGATAATGCTAGATTTACTGGATTAAAACCTAGTTTCATTGATAAATCTGAAAAACAATTTAAGCGATATTATAGTAAAAAAGATTTAAATGATTATGTGATTAGTTTGAAAACATACAATATTGATAATCCGTTTAATCATATTTTTAATTATGAAAATAAATTAATCAACCTACCATTTGAAGACATTTTATTTATTCATGAATATAGATCTACAAATGTTAAGCAAGTATTATCAAATAAAACGAATATTATGCCATTTCATGCAACAATAATTAATAATTTTTTTGGAAATGGCAGAAATATATCGATTTTCCAAAAATACCTTTTACTTGAAAATAAAGATGAATACTCAAAGATAACAACACATATTCCTCGACATAATATAAATACTTTTTTAGCTTTGAGTGGTATATCTGAACATTTACAGGCCATGCTCATGGGACGCATAGATATAAAGCAAAATCAATATTATCAACACTTAGCGTTAAAACAACGTAAAGTCACAGCTAGTTTGTTAGAGAAATATGAATTGACACTTTACAAAAACGATAAACAGGAAATAAAGTCAGACTATCCAATTGATTCTATAAAACATGATGGATTAATGTACTTTTCAGAAAAATTGGATCTAGAAAATAATTTAAAGATGAATTTACAAACCTTTGACTCGAAAAATGAAGTAGCGAGTTATATAAGGGAATCCTTCTTCGATGAATATTTTCAAGATATCGCTCAATCTTTTAATGAATTAGTTAAAGAAGATCGATCATTGGCTAACTCATTAGTTCAACGCCATGCTTGTTTGCACCCTTTACCTTTTGGTGGTTGTATGCGTGATGTGGCTGTGCACGATTGTCCTAAACGTCTTGCATGCCAATCAGGTGATCAATGTGGAAACTTTGCTTTAACTGGACGTAAAGGTGAATTAGAAGCCCTACAACATACTTTGAATGAATTACTAGATAAGTTTGTACAAATAGAGCAAATCGTAATCCATGATTCATCTTATAGCGAAATGCTTGAGGGTTTACGTAAAAAAATACTTTATTTAAGTGATTTAAAAACAAAAGCACTTGATAAGCAAAATAGTTTAACTCCTGTTCCTGTTTTTCCTTATGGTGATGCTATTACTAAATTACCAACAACCTTAAGTGAACTATTCGCTATAGAACAGCAAAAAATTGAAACCAAGGAAGCCTGATATGTTACGTGGTAAACAATTAGATGAAGTCATTGAACAAGAATTGCAAATGATGTTGGTTGAAGGTTTTGAGAAGTCCCCTATTTCTCATAAGAGCTTACATGATCGTTTAACTGCCAGAGGCTACATATCTGGGGGACTTAGTACTTTGAGTTCAGCTGAAAGAAAAAGTCTTATTAGTCTTTATATGGTGGAGCAAATAGCACCATTGAATCTAAAAACTAAAGAACAGCAACTATATGTAAATAAAAAAACGAGAAAAGCGCTTACTGATACCAATAAAAATCTGCATTCTCAAATAAATGAGTTGGAATCACAGCTGAATCAAAATACAGAAACATTGATAGATATTATTGAGGAGGTTAAATTAAGAACAAATTTAAAGATCGATCATCTCTTAGCCCCACATCTTTTGAAAAAATATTTATCAAAGTAGACACTATTATGTTAGAAGAAAAGGGCTTTGTTGCACAAACCTATCTCTAAAGGCTTATTCCACAATATAATTCTCAAATGAATAAGCCCACACCTAAAATCTATCGTACAACCAATTGGTCTTCTTATAACAGTGCATTAATAAATCGAGGAAATCTCTCAATTTGGTTTGATCCCAAGACTCAATGGTACGCTCAACCCAAAGGTAAACATGGTCGAAATCAAACTTATTCAGATACAGCCATCCAATGCTGTTTAATGATCAAATCCTTATTTCGTCTTTCTTTACGCATGGTCACTGGCTTTGTGCAAAGTCTCATTCATCTTTGTAGATTAGATTGGACAGCACCAGACTATTCCACCATCTGCAGAAGACAAAAGCATATTGATATTGCAATTAACTATCATAAAAGCAGTAATGGTCTCCAGCTACTCGTCGATTCTACTGGCTTAAAGTTTCTAGGCGAAGGTAAATGGAAGCGTAAGAAACACCAACCTGAATATCGTCGCCAATGGCGTAAACTTCATATTGGTATAGATGCTGAAACCCTTCAAATACGCGCTATTCAACTCACTACAAATAATGTGAGTGATTCACAAGTGCTTGGTGATTTACTCGATCAGATTCCACAAGATGAGCAGATTGACTCTGTCTATACTGATGGGGCTTATGACACCAAGCAATGCCGTCAAGTAATTGCAGACCGACAAGCACATGCGGTGATTCCGCCAAGAAAAAATGCGAAACCTTGGAAAGATACAAAGAGCAGCTCGCTAGAGCGAAATGAATTACTTCGAACAGTTAAACGTTTAGGAAGAACAATATGGAAAAATTGGTCAGGCTATCATCGCAGAAGTCTGATAGAAACCAAGATGCATTGCATCAAATTATTAGGCGATAAACTCCGTGCGAGAAACTTTCAAAGCCAAGTCAATGAGATTCATGCACGTGTGGCCGTATTAAATAAATTTACAGATTTAGGTCGACCTCACACCCAAGTTGCCACTTAAATTTAGATAACTTGGAAGAAGTTTAGCTTTTGAATGTTTGTGCAACAAAGCCGAAGAAAAGTCAAAAACCTGTCAGCATATATTCCCTGAGAATATCTGCTCAAATCAAAAAGAAAATATTTATTTTATAGAAAAATAATGAATTACAAATTTTCTTCTAAAAAGTTGACGATTGAAATTCCTAACACATTCAACCAATCGTGAAGTTCCAATACATCAATTCTCCTCTCGAAATTTTCAACTTTTGCTACATAAGATTGTGGTTTTTTTAAGGATGAAGCAAGTTGCACTTGAGTTATATTTTTTAACTCACGTTTAAGAATTAATGCTTTGATAAGTTTTCTATATCTAGGATCATGTATTGAGCTCATAGCTCAAGATGGTGTACTATTAAACAAAATATCCCAAAATAGGATATTTGGTTGATTTTATTAGTTTTTAGGTCATTAAATATGCAAGACACTCATCAGCTTAAAAATTGTTTATTTGGTTTTTTATCAAATACATCATTCATAAGCTATGAGTTTAAGGATTTAAGAAAATCTTTTATCCGATATTACCCGGAATTTAGTGCAAAAAAATACTATTCAAAAATAGGTAGTGTCTAAATGTGACGTGTTAACCACCTATCTTTCATGTCTTGATTGTATTTTAATAAAAATAGATGCAAGACAGCTTCATGATTTTCTTTCTTCTTGGAAAAGCTTAAAGTTTTCCGTGTAA
>NZ_VPDG01000043.1:0-4550 GCF_013417805.1 Acinetobacter sp. YH12226
CCGCTCTTTCTCTGATTTCAGGGGTATATTTTAATTTTGTCATCGGGACACTACGCTTCACTACGTCTTGCGAAGCAATGCTTCTCATCTCAGAATATTGACTCTCCGACAAACCCGGTACGGTTCACTTCTGATGATTCAGTGAAAAGGGTCATTTATTTAGCAACTTCAAATGCTGCTAAAAAATGGACCATGCCAACTCAAAATTGGCGTTTAGCAATGAATTGGTTTACGATTCAGTTCGATGATCGATTAAAAGATCATTTATAAAAAATGAGACTTACACAAAATAATTTACAGGCTCGTAGAAACATGAAAATACATTCTTTTGGTGAACACAATAACATTACTTTATCTAATAATTGTATTGAAGTTCGAGGTGCACGTGAGCATAACCTTAAGGATGTAGATGTTTCTATCCCAAGAAATGCACTTGTTGTTTTCTCAGGTGTATCGGGTTCAGGAAAATCATCACTTGCTTTTGGAACTATTTTTGCTGAAGCACAAAGAAGATATTTCGAATCTGTTGCACCTTATGCAAGACGCTTAATAGATCAGGCCGGAGTACCAGATGTTGATGCTATTGATGGTCTACCACCAGCAGTAGCATTGCAACAACAACGTGGTGTAAGTAATACCCGTTCTTCTGTTGGAAGTGTAACAACTTTATCAAGTCTCGTGCGAATGATTTATTCGCGTGCTGGTGCATATCCTGCCGATCAGCCAATGTTATATGCCGAGGACTTTTCACCGAACACTCCTCAAGGTGCTTGTCCTACCTGTCATGGTTTAGGTCACATTTATGAAGTTACAGAATCGACAATGGTTCCTGACCCAACACTCAGTATTCGTGAGAGAGCTATCGCATCATGGCCACCTGCTTGGCACGGGCAAAACTTACGCGATATCCTAGTAACCCTAGGGTATGATGTTGATCGACCATGGAAAGATTTACCGCAATCGGATAGAGACTGGATTTTATTTACTCAAGAAACCCCAACAGTTCCTGTCTATGCTGGTTTAAGCCCCGCTGAGACTCAATCTGCACTTAAACGTAAACTAGAACCCAGCTATATGGGCACTTTCACTGGTGCTCGTCGCTATGTCCTTCATACTTTTGCTAATACCCAAAGTACGTTGATGAAAAAACGTGTTTCACGTTTTATGGAAGGAAAAATATGCCCTTCCTGTCATGGTAAACGCCTTAAACCAGAAGCCTTATCTATTACCTTTGCTGGAGTAGATATTGGTGAGTTTATGCAACTTTCTTTGGATAAGTTAACTTGCCTGCTTGAGCCCATTGTTCTAGGCAATTTCGACGCTCATGATGCTGGAGAAAAGACTAATAATAAAGTAACCCAACTTGATAGATCTGAACGAGCAACAACAGGTAGAGCAGTGCATTCTGTATCTCCAGATGTAAGACGTACGTCAGCACTTTCAGATGAAAAGAAAATTGCTGCGCAGCGTTTAGCAAATGGTGTGGTGGGGCGTTTAAATCAATTACGCCAGTTAGGTCTTGGTTATCTAACATTAGATAGAGCCACACCGACTCTTTCAGCGGGAGAGTTACAACGTTTGCGGTTAGCAACACAATTAAGTTCTATGCTATTTGGTGTAGTTTATGTACTGGATGAACCGTCTGCTGGATTACATCCTTCAGATAGTCAGTCATTATATGATTCTCTCGATAAATTAAGAGACGCTGGAAACTCCGTATTTGTTGTAGAGCATGATTTAGAGCTCATGCGTCGTGCTCAATGGTTAGTGGATGTTGGACCAGATGCAGGAGAGCAAGGTGGTAATATTTTATATAGTGGAGTACCTCAGGGTTTAAGTGAGATTTCAGCTTCACGTACTGCAAGTTATTTATTTAATAAAATCCCAGTTACTCAAAGTTATGGACGTACACCCTCTGGTTGGCTTGAACTTAACAATATTTACCGACATAACCTGCATAATATTGATGCTCGTATACCTCTTGGTGTACTTACAGCAGTTACAGGTATTTCAGGTTCAGGTAAATCTAGTCTCGTTTCTCAAGCTTTACCCGAGTTAGTACTTTCATATTTAGGCAATGAATCTGAAACTGAAAACAATAATGAAAATAATCCTTTAAATGAAGGAATGTTGGTTACCGAGGTTACACAGGGTTCTCTGGCTGGTGATGTGGAGGCTATACAGCGTCTGGTACAGGTTGATCAAAAACCAATTGGCCGTACTCCACGTTCTAATCTGGCAACTTATACGGGTTTATTTGATCATGTTAGAAAGTTATTTGCTGGGACTCCTGAAGCTCGCCAAGCTCATTATGATGCTGGACGTTTTTCGTTTAATGTGGCTAAAGGGCGATGTGAAACTTGTGAAGGTGAAGGCTTTGTCAGTGTAGAATTATTGTTTATGCCAAGTGTATATGCCCCTTGTCCGACATGTCATGGTGCTCGATATAATGATGACACTCTGAAAATTCGCTGGAATGGACGTAATATTGCTGAAGTATTAGGAATGACCGTCAATGAAGCACGTGATTTTTTTGATGGAGAGGTCTCGATTGCTCGTTCACTACAATTATTAAAGGAAATTGGCCTTGGTTATTTACGTTTAGGGCAACCAGCGACTGAACTATCTGGTGGAGAAGCGCAACGTATTAAATTGGCGACCGAGCTGCAACGCAATCAGCGTGGAAATACACTGTATATACTTGATGAGCCAACTACAGGTTTGCATCCATCAGATGTAGATCGATTGTTAGTTCAATTGCAGCGATTAGTCGATGCGGGTAATACCGTGGTTATGATTGAGCATGATATGCGTGCCGTTGCACAAGCAGATTGGGTGATTGATGTGGGACCAGGTGCTGGAAATGCTGGTGGGAATATTGTTGTGGCAGGAACACCAAAACAAATAACAGAAAATCAAGATAGCCGTACTGCTCCATATTTAGTTAATGAGTTAGTGAGTCGTGATACTAAACATTGATATTGCGAGTGGGTAGAATAAAACCTTAAATTAAAAGCCTGTAAAATCAATCAGATATTTTTTGTTTTAGGTGGTGTGTGAGCATGAAATCTAAAATTTTTTTCAACTAAGGGCTTTGTTGCACAAACCTATCTGTAAAGGCTTTTTCAGCGATATAATTTTCAAATGAAGAAGCCTACACACAAAATCTACCGCACAACCAATTGGCCCGCATATAACCGAGCACTCATGAGTCGCGGAAATATTGCCATTTGGTTTGATCCTGCTACGCAATGGTATGCGCCATCAAAAGGCAAACAAGGGCGAAATCAAACCTACTCCGACGCAGCCATCCAATGCTGCTTAATGATTAAATCCTTATTCCGTCTGTCTTTACGTATGGTTACTGGCTTTGTGCAAAGTCTGATTAAACTCTCTGGCTTAAATGGGACGGCCCCAGATTATTCGACCATATGTAGAAGACAAAAGCATATTGATATTGTAATCAGCTATCAGAAAAGTCGTGATGGGCTGCATCTACTTATGGACTCTACAGGCATGAAGTTTCTAGGTGAGGGCGAATGGAAACGCAAGAAACATGGAGCTGAATATCGTCGCCAATGGCGTAAACTACATATTGGTATAGATGCCAAAACCCTACAAATACGCGCTATTCAGCTCACAACCAATAATGTCAGTGATTCACAGGTGCTTGGTGATTTACTTAATCAGATTCCACAAGATGAGCAGATTGACTCTGTTTATACCGATGGAGCTTATGACACCAAGCAATGCCGTCAGGTCATTGCAGATCGGCAAGCGCATGCGGTGATTCCACCTAGAAAAAATGCGAAACCATGGAAAGATACAAAGAGTAGCTCGCTAGAGCGAAATGAATTACTACGAACAGTTAAACATTTAGGCAGGACATTATGGAAAAAATGGTCAGGCTATCATCGCCGCAGTTTGGTGGAAACCAAGATGCATTGCATCAAATTATTAGGCGATAAATTAATGGCAAGAAGCTTTCCTAGTCAGGTGAATGAGATCCATGCACGTGTAGCAGTCCTTAACAGATTTACGGAATTAGGTCGCCCACTTACCCAAGTTACGCCTTAAATTTGGATCAATTAGGGGCGCTTTGCATTTCAAATCTTTGTGCAACAAAGCCCTTTGAAAGCGTAAGGCTTTCATTGAGAACAATAATGGGTATAGACAGGGACAGTACGAGTTGAGGTGAAACAATAATATTAGTTGTTTTTTAGTTGAACCTTTTTTTGTCAATCGAATTGTTTTTAGTTCAAACATGATGAAGTTTATGAATTAAAATTTAATTCAACATATCATATTTATCTAAATAAAGGATAGTACTTTAACTTATTGAAATCAGGTGAGTGTAAGGGATATATGAAGTTATTGTTTGGTATACTTCGCTTAACATAATCAATATTATACGAAATCAGTGTGTTAGAAACCATTTAAAGTGTCTATATTCTCACCAATAAAAATGTCTAGTTTATGATGGTTTTTACCATCATGGACTGGATATAAATTAGAGATGTTGATCACTATGTCTGACAAGGAAATTCAAC
>NZ_VPDG01000044.1:0-4542 GCF_013417805.1 Acinetobacter sp. YH12226
TGTACACAGTGCACTGGGTTATGTATCGCCTTTTGAGTTTGAAGCAATGTACTATGATAAGATTAACCCGTTAGGTCAGGTGGCCTAACTTAAATAAAAAAGTCTCCGACAAACCCGGTACGGTTCAATTCTTCTAAAAAATACTTTTTATAGAACTCATCAGCTGAAGCTCTTAAATGAGCTGGTAATGGTTCATGAATTAGTGTCTTATCTTTATGCAAAATAGATTTTAATGGGAGAAGGCAGCTTGCAATATCACGTCGTGAAGGAGACTGAGGAATATTGCGATTCACGGGCCAGAAAAATAAATACACTGGCATAGGAGTAAAGCTTAAAGAATCTAATAAATCTTCGCATTGTGCTGTGAAATTACTTCTCATTTGCGAGAGTCTTGAAGCTGTATATTCTGCGCCAGCAACTTTATCAATTAACCTATGATGTTTTTCACATAATAATAAAATATTCGTTGGATCATCTGATAGTTGATATGAGAAGAAGGGGATACCGCGAGTAGAATTTTCTGATGCTGCAACATTATGAGCTAAAACGCCATATGTACCTTCAAATCCAGTTATTTCATCTATGTTTAATTTTGCACCACATCCTTTAAACATACATCGGCCATGACTTGAGAGATAAATCTGGTTTTTATCTTTTTCAGATAAATCGTTACCCCTACCTGTAAGATGCTCAAAATCAAAAATTCTTTTTATGAAATATTCTAATTGGTTTACAGGGTTTGGTTTTTGTTTAGGAATCTTTCTAGGAACAAAATCTACATCTTTAACTTCGCTCTCTTGAGAGGAGGTTAAATTCCATGTTTCTTTTAACTTTTCAAAATCATGTAGAGTGTGGGCATCAATTATGTGACCTTGAAGAAAGCGTGCATAAATGGAAATTTTTTTGGCAAGCAATCTTCGGACAAAAGTTAAAGTATCATCATAATTGAGAATTATACGGAAAAAACTTTCAGGGCTTTTATTTTTCAATAAGACAAAAATTATATTTTTACGTTCTTCATCAACTAATACACCTAATGAATCTATACAAATATGCTTTAAAATTTCTTCTATATATTTATTTGCATTTGATAAATCATCTATTGCTGATAAAGAAGTCTGTAAACTTAGGGATGGGTCTAGTTGCATTTTCAATTTAACTCAATATAACCTAACAGTTTGATTTTAAAATTTTTTCTACCAATCCAGATTCCAGTTTTTACTCTTCCGATTATTAAATATAAAACTGGGTCATTAAGATTGGTAATGCCATTTAGAACAGTATCTATATCCCTTAAATCGGTTGGAGAGGGTGTTGGTACATCTTCAGGATGTGTATGCCATAGGCCTTGAAAATTATAGAATTTTTTAGATTCGTTCCAAGCTTGTATTAAAGCATATTGGTGGGACTTTGACCTAAAGAAAGACATACGTGTTTGACAGTCTCCTTCCATAGGAGAGGTAAAGCTTTCAATGATTTTAGCTTTAGTTTCTATGTCTGTTCTTCCAATTAGAATGCCACCCGATTCTGGAGAATCTGATTCTAATTGTATAAATTGCTTTAAACTCTTTAAAACATTTGCTTGAATAATAAAGACTTGGCCTGTAGGTGTGTCACATTTAATCCTCCCTTGAGTTATGTATTGCAACATGGGCATACTTCTTTATAAATTTCTTTTAAATTCAATATATTAATTCCATTTGAATTATTTACTGAATTATAAAAAGGGGTAGTAATTATTCCATTTTTATTTGCATTCTGATTGTCGCCAGAAATAGAAACAAATCCTAATTGTTGATTCAGGACATATTCAGAAATATAGCTTGCTAGCTTCATGCAATTTAAAGAAGAGAAGGGGGTAAATGCACCAGCACACCCTGTAATATTTTTAGCAATTAGCTGTCCAGATTGTACATATTTATACATAGGGGTAAGACTTTTATTTGATTTTTCATCAAAATATAAGCAGTTTAAACATCCTACATGTTTATTATTGAAAGAAATAAAATGTCCACCTAAATCATAAGGTTCTAACCAGCCTATTATTACTTGAATGTTTGCACTTATTTCATAAATAGTTTTTACGAGAGAAATCTCAGTAGGAGTATGGCCAATTGCTATGATGATAGTATCAATATCTTCAGTAATTTTTGATTTTATCCAGCTTTCACCATGGCTTACGAATGGAAAAATAGTTAATCCGGGCCTTTCTATTAAAAACTTATTAGCTAAAGAAGTAGATTTATAGGTATTAACATACTGCAAACCTAAAGAATGACGATAAATATTATCTGTTTTTAAAAGCTCTGGATCTATGAAAGAAAATTTATTTACGCCTGTTTGAGCTAATATCTCTGCAATCTTTGAGCCTAAAGCCCCACATCCGATAATCGCTATATGTCTTGTTTTTTTCTCTTGCCCCGTTCTATTTAATAAATAATCTATCCACGCTCTTTGTGTTAAAGAGACTTTAAAGCCTTTGAAGGATACTTTTTCTTTGAAAGAATACCAAATGGCATAATAAAAAATCACATAAGCAAATCCATGTTCATTTGGAATTCCCACTAGGGCATAATGATTGCCTTGTTTTAACAAAGATCGTTTGTTCTCATTAGAGAGGGTATTAACAATTTTTAGAAAATAGTCCTCATTAAAATAATCTCCTATATCTGGTATGGGGAAAACAGAAGCATCTTCTAATAATATCTTATGAATTTTTACTTTTGTGAGCTGGTTGTGGTTTATGTAAGAACTATCGCCATCATCAATATGCTCTAATATTTGATGATTCCCTTTTGATGATTTTCTTAACCAACCATATAAATTAAATGTAGAAGTAGGGTCGCAATGTAATATTACATCCTCATTTATATTTTGAGTGCTGCCTAAATATCCTTCTAGTTCGTTATACAAGCTTACTCGGTTGTTTAATTGAAAATTAATAAAAGATTGCTTGAGTATATCTATAGCCCTTTCAAAGAATTCAGTAATAAGTTCTTTATGTCTATAGCCTTCAAAGTTTTCACCTTGATGATCCGTAGTACAAATTTCCCCACTTTGACTCACATGATCTAAGGCAGACATTGGTCGTGTCAATATTCTAAAAATGGGAGGTATCGTCCAATTAGCTCTATTTTGAAAAATTAGACCAAGGCAAACCTGTTGTGTATTAATGAGAAAATCAAATTTTAGATTAACCCAATCCTTAGTAATAGAAGTGACATGGATATTTTGAGCTCCATGTTCACTTAATAGCTTTTCAATATTGTCTAACTTTGGGTTATCAAAAAACATTGAGTTTTCCTAAGCAGATTTTCCTTCTTGAGTGTAATAAGTTTGTACTACTGGTTCGGACACTTCTTGTATTTCAGGGATAGGGAATTGTCTTCCAAAAGTTTTATTTAAAATTTTGCAAGCTTCTACTGTATCAGTTTCCTCATTTACAGCTTCTAAAGATGATTTTAAATCTTCAAGTTTTGATTTTAAGTGCTCCATTTGTTTTCGGGTCAATTTTTCGAGTAAGTCTACACCTTGATGTGCAGGTAAATTAATTACGAGTCTGAAGTAATACTCGTTATTTTCTGGATCAATGCTAAAGGTAGTGAATTGATCTAATACATTATTTACTATAGAAAGTAATACCTTATTATCATTCTCATAATCTTCAGCTGTTATATGCTCATATACAGCTGTAGTGATAGCAATACTCTTAAAAAAATCTAGACCTTTCTCATTTCGCCATTGTTTCAAGTAGCGAGTACATCGTCTAAACTGATGACGTAAATCTGAATCATCTTCAAATTTTCCCAAAATTGTATCGGTAAGTTCAGTAGGATTTGAAATATCCCAAGTCTTAAGGTCTTCAGAGGAGAATTCCTTACCTCGAGCTAGATACATATTGCCTTTGTCGTCTTCAGCGTAGATGGGCAGATCTACATGATAATCGGGACTACCATTTTTGAGATAAGTGACAGTTACGCAAGGTCGTTTGATCGTTACAGTTCTATTTGAATGAGTTAAAGCATCTCTAACAATTTTTTTAATTTCTACTGAGCCATATTCCTCTTTGTCACAATCTAATAAAACTCCTACATCAATATCATAATCTCCATTCTTAGGCTTAATCCCTGTGCCCAAGGCATAACTACCTTGATTAAAGTATTCAACAAATTGAGGACCATTTGGATCCTTTTTGAGTTCATCTTTTAAGGTGCTAATCAAAAGGTCACGTTTTTCACGTAATGTACTTTCTTCGTCATAACGACCTAATCGAATATTTGTGTGGAACTTAGCATAGTGTTTTTGTGGATTCGCCATATTGTTGTATTCCTGTAGTGCTTTTGTTGTTATGGGGATCTCCTATATTAAATACAAGTTAAGACATTAAAAAAAATAGAATTTTTAAAGGGAAAATTGGCACTGTTGCAAAGTTAGCGATGAGGCAGCCTTTTGTCTTATTCAAAGGCCTTACATTTCAAAAACTCTGCTTACCAGGCGCATTTCGCCCAGGGGATCACCATAATAAAATGCTGAGGCCTGGCC
>NZ_VPDG01000045.1:0-4310 GCF_013417805.1 Acinetobacter sp. YH12226
GATTAGGCTCAGTTCTGGCGCATATCCAGCAACAACATGAAGAGTTGGAGAAACAGAATAAACGTTCCCGTCTCAAGAAAAGTATGCCGAGTCGTAAAGCTCAGAAAGCTGTTATTGAACAAAGAAATTTAAATCCTGTGCTTGACTCTTGTGGTTAAAAACAGGACATTTTAAATGGTTTATCACATAGACATTTTAATTGGTGAATAACACAAAATGTAAGCCCCAAGTAGAACTGTTCTCGATAAATAATGAGCTAATTAACAGTACAAATTCGGCTCACAATATGAGTCGAATTTGTGCTATATTTAACTCATCTTAGATTTTAGATGAGAGAGATTGAAAATGCAGAAATGGATTTGGCAAGCAGAAAACTGGACAAATTTCACATGGCAGGATTCAACTATCTTACCTAAAACCAGACAGATACATCAAAAAATAGGAATTCTTCTTGGACAAAGTCAGCATGATTTAGCGAAAGAACAATTCACTCTAGATACTCTACTTGCCAATCTCGTTGCTTCATCAGCAATTGAAAATGAAACCCTCAATGTTTTTTCATTGCGATCATCTTTAGCCCAACGCTTGGGTGTCACTCTTGAACAGCCTTATCCAAGCTCAGATCGATCAGAAGGTTTAGCCAATATCATGCTGGATGCGCTGAACGATGTTAAGCAACCACTGACTGTTGAGCGCCTCATGCAATGGCATCGTTGGCTTTTCAATGACCCCGACTGGACAATGCAACGTTTACGCATTGGTCAACTGAGGGGATCAGAGCCTATGCAGGTCGTTTCAGGTCGATTGGATTACCCTAAAGTACATTTTGAAGCACCGCCAAGAGAAGGCTTAGAAGAACGCTTACATACCTTCATAGCGTGGTTTAATCAGAGTCTGAATGATTCATTGCTTGATCCTCTGTTACGTGCAGGCATTACCCATTTATGGTTTGTTACCCTACATCCTTTTGATGATGGTAATGGCCGTATTACACGTACACTTACAGACCTTGCTCTAGCTCAAATGGATGAGCAAAGTATCCGTTTGTATGCAATGTCTACTGCGATATTAAATAAACGTAAAAGTTACTATGAGATATTAGAACAAACTCAAAAAAATGATTCTGATATCACAGATTGGCTGATTTGGTTTCTAGACACGTTGAATGAAAGCCTTGAAAAAACCTTAGCGCAGATCAGTCGAACATTGTTTAAAAGTCAATTTTGGCATAAATATTCAAATTTAGCCCTGGGTGAAGAACAACGTAAAGTTCTACATCGTTTATTAGACGGTGGCGAAAATGGCTTTGAACATGGTATTAGTGCTTCGCAATATCAAAAGGTTGCTAAAGTCAGTAAGGCAACGGCTACTCGCCACTTATCAGACTTACTTGAGAAAGAATGTATCGTTAAATTAGAAGGTGGTGGACGTAATACACGCTATCAGATCAATACCCAGTTATAGATATTCTAAGCAATAAAAAACCCCGGCATCCTGCCGGGGTTTTTCGTATTGGTTCGCTCGGTATAACTCCTGTCCTACCTTACAGTCCTTGTGCTTATCTATTGTTATTCTTATATGGAACTTCCTGTTCCCGATGAGTTCATAATAGTAAAATTCCAGTCATTCCGGATAGCAGCAAAGGGCCGAGATTGATGTGAGCCAAAACGTACAAAATAGCCTAAATTTTATCCACAAAAAATGTGGATAATTTTGGACATTGAGGCATTGATAAAATTTGAAAAATCTCAAAATTGATTACTTTTTAAACAAAATTATTGGCAAGAACTATCAAAAACGATCATAAAAAAGCCGAGTTGTTTCCAAGTCAGCTTTTCGACATCGTCGAGCATTATCACTATAACACAAGTATTTGATTTTTATGTGTTTAAAATATGAATTTCGTATAAACGCCATTATGTTAAATGTGATAAAGAATAGATAATAAAATTTAATTAATGAGACATAATCTGTCGTGTATTTTTTAAACAGCACACAATAAATGGTTTAAAAATAGTAATGTACTCTAATAAATTTTTTATTATCAATATCTAAGAGTTATAGAGCTATGTCACGACCAGAAATACCAAATTTAAGAACTTGGCCACGCAATTTAAGTACCTCCCAATATGGTGGATTATCTACATCTCAGTATGGCGGAATGTCCACGTCTCAATATGGTGGAATGTCCACGTCTCAGTATGGCGGAATGTCCACGTCCCAGTATGGTGGAATGTCCACGTCTCAGTATGGCGGATTGTCTACGTCCCAGTATGGCGGATTGTCTACGTCTCAGTATGGCGGATTGTCTACGTCTCAGTATGGCGGATTGTCCACGTCCCAGTATGGTGGACTGTCTACGTCTCAAGGAGGTGGCATGTCTACATCTTCAATTAATGTCTATAAAAGTAATATTCCACCTTGGCCAGTGTTTTTATTAGAACTAGAAACTAGAGGGTATCTTGCACAGGCTCAATTGATTAGAAGACATATTCCCTCATTCTTATATCCTGAAAATTTCTTTTAAATTTTTTATTAAATAAAAGGACATCTTAAATCGGTGTCTTTTTGAGATGTATGTAATTCTTACATTTTTAGGTAGGGGATATTTTGTATAACTCTTTCTCATTAAAGAAAGTTCTTGAGCTTTATGCTGCCATACCACTGATATTGATAGCTTTAGCTGGCACTTATAAGTTTGGTTACTTTTCTACGTTTGATGCTTTATGGATATTACCTTCTATATCCGCTTATAGCTTATTTTACTCAATTCTAATTACTACTTTATTGTTCGCTTTTGGGAGCATAATTTCTTTAATTTATTTATCTATTTCTGCATGGGTAGGTCACTCATATTTACTGATTTTTTCCGTACTATTTATAACAATATCCATATTCCTGATAGGAAGAGAGACATCAATTGCCTTATCAACTAAGTTAATTCCGCTTTATTTTGGTGTGTTTTATTATTCCTATGTACATAGTTCTATATTTGGAGGACAGATAGAGCAATACTTTAGCTCCCCTTTAGTACTATTTTTAACGATTATTGCTTTTGGTGGTATGTTCGGAAGTGGTATGAACGATGCAAATAAAGCCATTAATAATAAAACACTCCCAATAGTATTGTTTGATCAGCAAACGTCATATCCAAGTGATCAGTCTGATTGGAGACTATTAGAAGCAATAGATACCAGATTTGTTTTGATTAATCTTAAAAATAGAACAGATTATGGCTATGAAATAAAAGTAGTTGAATACAGTAAAGTTGACAGTATCTATTAATTTAATAGCTATCAATTTTATAACGACTTTATATTTTTCCTAAAATTAACATAATACACCTTATACGAAACGCGATTGTAATAATCATTTAATATCAATTATTTATATTAAAATAGAAAACTCAAAAAACAGCAAAAATCCGGCTTGGAAACAAGTCGGATTTTTTATGAGCGGTTTTGATAGTTCTTGCCAATAATTTTGACTGAAAATTACACTTATTACCTTGAGTGATACAAATATGTGATACATTATTGTATATACAAATTTGAATGTTTTTTATGGAACAGTATTTCGAATGGGATGAGGCAAAGAATCGAAAGAATCAGCAAAAGCACGATGTCTCTTTCGAAACAGCAAGCCTTATTTTTGAAGATCCGCTAAGGATCTCAATTCAAGACAGACATACCGATGGTGAAGAACGTTGGCAAACCATTGGAAAAGTAAAAGGTGTACTAATGCTACTAGTAGCCCACACCATCTTTGATGAAGATGACTGTGAAATCATACGAATCATTAGTGCAAGACAGGTAACTAAGGCGGAGCGAAATCAATATGAGCATGGTTAGATATACACGCAAAGAGCTGAATGAAAATTTCAGCGACAAGCAAAATGCTGAAATTAAACGTCTCCTTGCTAAGGGAACTGTATCTGATGATCAATTAGATCTGTCTGATATTCCTGAAATCACCGACTGGAGTAAGGCAGTTCGTCATGGGCAATTTTATCGTCCAGTGAAGCAACAGACTTCTGTTCGCTTAGATGCTGATGTACTGGCATGGTTAAAAGCACAAGGGAAAGGCTATCAAACACGTATGAACAAAATTCTGCGTGAAGCAATGTTGGAAGATTTAAAGAATCATTCTTAAAAATGAAATGGGAGCAATAGCTCCCATTTTTATGTTATTCCTAAGTAGAAATGTCCTACCTAATAACCAAATAGAAATGTCCTATATGGACAATTCCAAGTCAAGCACAGGATTTAGATTTCGTTCTTTGATTGCTATTTTCTGTGCACGTCTGCTTG
>NZ_VPDG01000046.1:0-4247 GCF_013417805.1 Acinetobacter sp. YH12226
AAACCGAAATACAAAAATCCACCTCCATACTAATCGATACCCTATGCGCAAGTACCTTGCGGCTATGCCAATCAATCACAGCACATAAATAAACAAAGCCTTTTGCCATAGGGATATACGTTATATCAGTAGACCACACTTGATTACTGCGCTGAATAGCCAATCCTTTGAGCAGATATGGATATTTACGGTGAGCTTGATTAGCCTGGCTTAAATTTGGTTTGCAATATAACGCCTGAATACCCATTTTCTTCATTAAAGTACGTGTATGACGTCGTCCTATATGATGCCCTTGACGATTCAACAAATCACGCATCATACGACTGCCTGCAAAAGGATATTGCATATGTAATTCATCAATACATCGCATCAGCTTCAGATCTGATGAGCTAACAGGTTTTGGGCGATAATAATAACAACCACGAGAGACTTTCAGTAACTTAGCTTGTTTAGATACTGAAATCTGAAGTGAGTGATCGATTAACTTTTGTGGTTGAAGCGGCCCAGTTTCTTCAACACACCTTCTAAAAAATCAATTTCTAATGCCTGCTCACCGATTTTTGCATGTAACTTTTTAAGATCAATGGGAGGTTCTGATGGAGCTTTTGATTGATCGAAAGCTTGTGAGGAAGCTGAGATCAATTGATTTTTCCAGTCAATAATTTGGTTTTGATGAACATCAAACTCAGAACTCAATTCAGCAAGTGTTTTTTCTGCTTTGATCGCAGCAAGTGCTACCTTAGCCTTAAAGTCGTTTGAATGATTTCTTCTTGGTCTACGTGCCATAAAATACTCCATATATTGATGTTTATAACATCATTTGAGGAGCAGAGTATCACTTATAGGAGTTGTTCAAATTTCCGGATCCATCTCTCTTTTATTGGATGCAAGAAGTAGTTTTATTGATGCTGAGTTTAAGATTTCAAACATCTTTGATGCACCGCATAAGAATGAAGTTGTTCGCTTAAATAAGAAATCACAAGCATATGTTGAAGCTAATGGCTGGATGTCCAGATCTTCCGCATTAGAACGTTTAGAACAATGGAAAAACGTTGCGTTTAACCAATATCTAGATCCAACGATCCGCAACCAAAACAACCAAAAAATTGTCCTTTCTCTTTTTGATTTGTCTGGCACATGGTCACAACCATGGGTTGATGCTGGCTATCAAGTATTTCGGTTTGATATACAGGCAGATCCTTATTTTGGCGATATTAATAACTTCAGCGTGGAATTCTTTAACGAGCTTTTTGCATGCTTTGATGGTTTGGACGTTCATGCGATTTTAGCTGCATGCCCATGTACAGACTTTGCTGTTTCTGGTGCAAGACATTTTACTGCCAAAGATGCTGATGGTCGCACGTTAAGCAGTATTGAGCTGGTGTACCAAACTTTAAGAACAATTGAATTTTTTAAACCGAATATTTGGGCAATTGAGAATCCAGTAGGGCGTATTGCGAGCTTAACCGGGTTGTCGCCGTGGCGTCTGTCGTTTGATCCGTTTCATTTTGGTGATACATACACAAAGAAAACATTATTGTGGGGCCGTTTCAATGCCGACCTACCAATTGCACCTGTTGAACCTGTTGAGGGCTCTAAAATGCACCGCCTATACGGTGGCAATAGTATTGCGACTAAGAATGCTAGAAGCGTAACGCCTGAAGGTTTTGCATACTCATTTTTCACGGCAAACAACGCACATAGCAATTCGTTAATGACGATTTGCAACAAGTATGATCGTTTAGATCCTGAGCTTTTGAGTCGCTGTTTAAATAGCGGTTTGAGTGACTACGACATCTCTAATTTGATCGATGACGATTATTACGACTGTGATGATTATTCAGCACATCAAACATTAGAAAGTGCCGTTGAAAGCATGGGGGTGGCTGTATGAATCTGAGCAAGGTTATTCATGCTTATAGGTATCTGTCTCCAGAAGATGTACCGCATGAATTAAGAGATCTAAGCCATAAAGGGGCATTTGTAAGAGGGAATTTCTATGTATAACTTGCTTCCACATGAATTAATCGTTGATAACTTTGCTGGCGGTGGCGGTACATCAACTGGTTTAGAACGTGCGTTCGGTAGACCGATTGATATTGCAATTAATCATGATCCGAAAGCCTTGGCCATGCATCGCATCAATCATCCAAAAACAAAGCACTACTGCGAGAGTGTTTGGGATGTTAACCCTGTAAAGATTACGGGCAATCAACCTGTTGGCTTGGTTTGGCTTAGTCCAGACTGTAAACATCATAGCCGTGCGAAAGGTGGCAAGCCGTTAAACAAGAAGATCCGCGGTTTAGCTTGGATTGCTTTAAGGTGGGCTGCAACAGTTCGACCACGAATCATCATGCTTGAAAACGTGGTTGAGTTTGTTGAATGGGGTGATTTGGATAAGAACGGTAAACCGATTTTAAAGCGGAAAGGGCGAACGTTTAACTGTTTCGTGAATGCGCTCAGGTACCAAGGGTACACGGTCGAATATCGTGAACTACGAGCATGCGACTATGGTGCACCGACATTGAGAAATAGATTTTTCTTAATTGCTCGGCGTGACAATTTACCGATCGTCTGGCCAGAACCCACACATGCTGAATTTGACTTTTTTGCACCTCAAAAAACGAAAAAACAACCATGGAAGACAGCTGCTCAATGTGTGGACCTTAATTATGAATGTTTAAGTTGTGTGCCCACCTGCGTAACCGCTGACGACTTGCTGAACTCCCTGAATCTGTAAAAATACGGCTTCAGTACACCAAAAGCATCCCCCACCGAAAAGTGCCTGTTGCATGGTTGATTCCTCATTCAATTAAATAACTCAATCGGGCTGATGGTTAAATTCCAGCTCATCAGTATGAAAGATAAAAAAGCCTGTCCATACAGGCTTTTTGTAGGGAAGTATTAACGCGGCTGAACAGCACTTTCCAGCTGGATCAAGAGATTTCCATGGCGATCCAGTAATTTTAAGGTTTTAGCAAATACCTGATAATGCGTCACTTTAGCTAAAGCTTCATTAAATTTCTGATCAAGCTGATCGTTGTTCATGCAAGCCATACGGGTAGTAGCCATTTGACTCAGGGTCAGCGTATCTTTTGCTGCTGTGTAGCTGCCCATAATCCGGTTACAGCTATCTGAACCTGAAACGCGCTGGGTACTGGCATCAAATTGCAGACTCGGAACATTGCGTGCGGTTGGCGCAGTCTTGATTTCAGTATTACCAATCTGGGTCGCAATCCAAGTACGATTTTGCAAAAGTTGTAAATGATTCGCGGTTTGTGTCGTGGCTGTATTGGGCACAGTTTCGCAGCCCATGACCGTTAGAACCGAGCCTAAAATCGCGATTGCAGTTAATTTTTTTAGCATGAGAGATACTCTGATCATTGACTAGCTATTTGTATATAAACAAAAAAATGATCAAGGTTCCAGTTGATTTTGTATCTTTATTGAAGTGGATTTGCTACACAGTTATCGCATGTCGGGTTTTGGTAGGCCCTGCCGGATCAGGCGTGAATAGTCCTGACTGGAGAGATTAGCGGTGCGTTCTACCCGTGGATTGACATGTGCCCGTTGATACCAAGTGTGCATATCCCAAGACTGTTCTAGTACTTTAAGATCATAGAGATAATTCGGTAAATAGCCGGAGGCCAGCAACCGGTAATCTGAGGGTAGCTGTTGTTGCGATATCGCCTGAACCATATCAAAGACTAGTGTGGTGCAATTACTGGTCAGGGTATTGTACCATTTTGGCTTTTGGGCCAGCTCATCGGCCTGACGCAGATATTCCTTGAATAGCGCTTTAGCCTGAGCTTGCGGCATTTTGACTGGGAAAAAATAGACCTGTTCACCACGGACATTGCTACGGGTATAGACAATATCCTTTTCATCCGATGCGACCAGACTCAGTTCATATTTTCGGAAAAAGCCACCAATCGCTGAAAACTCTTCATTCTTTTCCTTGCGGATTTCAATCGAGAAGGTGAGTGGCTTTTGATTGGCAAAATCGAAGCTGACCAGGGTATGGGCAATTTTAGGCCCCATCCAGTAGGAAGTAATGATGTTCACGCCAGTAATCTGATTCAGATCAAAACTGCGGCTTTCCCAGCGTTCGATATAGCGACCATCGGCCTGCCAGTCAAAGTTGCGGATATTGTGTAAGGTAACCTGATCGCCTTGCTGCTCATAATGCAGAAGCTGGGAAACCTCAGGATTCCACTCTCGATCCTGACGCGCTTCCAGACTGAAAT
>NZ_VPDG01000047.1:0-4041 GCF_013417805.1 Acinetobacter sp. YH12226
TCGCTTGATTAAAGCTTGGTTATACGAGGACCAATTGGTTGTACGGTAAGTTTTAGGTGCAGGCTTCTTCATCTGGAAATTATATTGCTAAAGAAGCCCTCAAGAATAGCTTTGTGCAACAAAGCCTTTCACCATTAAAAACGATATCACTCATTTCATGTGCCAAATAATTTCTATAACTTTTTAAAATTTCAATATTTTCCTTATCTTCTTCATTAATTACTTCATTTTCTATTAACCAAGAAATAGAAGCGTAAAAATGATTTTTATGTCTTGATAAAACTTCTAGTCTATATTCTTCATCCCCTTCTAAATCCTTAGCACCAATTAAAGTCATAACATAAAAGTCTTTGATTCGACTAATAATCGAATCTTTCAACATTTCATAAATAGCTATATACATTGAAATATTTATCAATCGGTCTTTAAATACATCAGGATCTAAAAACTTTTCCCATTGTTCACGGTAATTCATACTTATTAACTTTTAGATTGATAACTATTTTTCAATCTAAACGGTTTTATATTATCAGTAAATAAAAAAGCCCCCTTTCGGAGGCTTCTTATTTCAAACTTGATTTTAAGCTTTCGATACTGCTGGCTCAGCTGAACCAATCTTGTCAGCTTCATTTTCATGCATGATCAATGCAACAGCAATTGCAGTAATTAGAACCGGTAAACCGACTGCCATAAAGTTAAAGTAAGCTGGCAGATTCATACCAAGTAAGCCACCAATCAGGATCGGCCCTACAATCGCGCCCATACGACCAATCGCAGAAGACCAGCCAATACCTGTCGAACGTACCGCAAGTGGGTAGAACTGTGCAACATAGCTATATAGCAACATTTGTGAACCAATCGACGCTGCACCCGCTAGGAATACCAAAATGTAAAGCAAGAACTGGTTAGATGCAAAGCCCATTGAGCTCATTACAATCGCACCCATCATGCCCAGAACCATCAGTACCGGTTTCAGGTGGAAACGATCCGCCAGAATACCACCACCCACAATACCTACAACCGCACCCACGTTCATCACCATCATGAACATCAGACTGTTGTCCATCGAATAGCCCGCTGCCATCATCAACTTCGGCAACCAGCTGCTCAGTGCATACATGGTTAACAGACAAGTAAAGAACGCGACCCAGAACAGTAAGGTATTGACCGCACGACCACGACGGAACAAGCTGACCACGTTCGCTGCTTCAGGCACATTTTCCTGTGGCAAAGTAAGTACCGTGTTATCCGTTACTGTCAGATTTGGCGCCAGACGACGTACAATTTGGCGTGCTTCAGCCTGCTTGTTCTGCTTCACAATAAATGCCAGCGATTCAGGCAGGAATTTCCAGATTACCGGTAATAAAAATAATGGAATACCCGCGATAAAGAACATGATTTGCCAACCAAAACTTGGCGTGAACCATGAGCCCAATAACGCAGCCATTACACCACCAACGGCATAACCACTAAACATGGTGGTTACCAGGGTACTACGCATTTTTTGTGGAGCATATTCTGAAGTCAATGCCACCAGGTTTGGCATTACGCCACCAATACCAAGACCGGCAAGGAAACGTAAAATACCGAATTCGGTTGGATTTGAGGCAAAGCCACCCGCAAAAGTTAAACCACTGAATAATACAATACAGATCATGATTACTTTCTTACGACCGATCTTGTCCGCGAGGGAACCAAAGATCATCGCACCAAACATCATGCCGGCCAGTGCGGTACTTGCAAGCATTCCGGCCTGCACTGCACTTAAGCCCCAGTCTTGCATCAATAACGGTAAAACTACACCATTGATTGCCAGATCGTAGCCATCAAATAAGATAATGAGTAAACACCAAGCAACTACATTGAAGTGGAAAGGCGTGAATTTCGCATTATCGACTACAGAATTTACATCTATTTTTTCCGTTGTCATCGTTCTCATCTCCCATGAGTACTTGTCCATAACATCTTGTTGAAGACTGAAGTCAATCTTCAATGTCAGGCAATATACGCAAGCGGGATTTAAGGCACAATAAGACTAATTGATATTCTGCTATGCTCACCGAAAGGTCATTTATTTGCGTGATATGTCACACTATTATTAATATAAACTTTTGAATAATTGATATTTATTTTTTAATTCGCCCAATATTTAAGCTCTTTTAATCCGCTTATTCTTTTGACCAATTGAATATTGATTTAATTTCATACTAAAGATATGAAAAAGCCCCTTTAAGTAAGGAGCTTTTTAACTGAGTAGGTCAATTACGAGAGTTTAAATTTTGGCTGTTTTTAATTTTTTCACCATAACGCGACCAGGTTGTGGCTTACGAATCATTGAAATAGCGATGATGCCAATAATACCTGGCATTGCAACTGCGATAAAGTTCCATTTATGTGGTAACTCCATCCCAAGCAGCATACCAATCACGATTGGGCCAACGATTGCACCTGTACGCCCTACAGCAGAAGCCCAACCAATACCAGTAGAACGTACTGCAACAGGATAGTATTGAGCAACATAGCTATATAACAAGATACTGGTACCAATAGATGAGGCACCTGCTAAACTGACAAGTAAATAAATAACAGGGGTTGGAGAATTAAAGCCCAAACCAACCAAAGACAGTACACCGACAGTTAACATACTCATAAGAACAGGTTTAAAGTCAAAACGGTCTGCCAAAATACCACCGCTAATGGTTCCGATCACGGCACCAATATTCAGTGCTAATAAGAACATTAAACTGCTACCTAAAGAATATCCCGCTGCCATCATCAGTTTTGGTAGCCAGCTTCCAAGTGCGTAAAGCATGAGTAAGCACATAAAGAAAGCAATCCAAAATAAGAATGTTCCTGTGGCACGATTTTCTGTAAATAAAGCTTTTACTGATGCACTTTGGGTCTGATCAGCGCTAGCTAGAACCAGTTCAGTATCTTCTTGTATGTCTGCAGTTGGCTCGACTTGCTTTATAAAACGACGTGCTTCATTCACTTTTTGTTCTTTAACTAGGAAAGTTAAAGACTCAGGTAAGAACTTCCAAAAAAATGGAACAAAAAGTAATGGAATACCTGCAATGAAGAACATAATTTCCCAACCAAAACTTGGTGTAAACCATGTACCGCATAATGCAGCCATAATACCGCCCACCGCATAACCACTAAACATGGTGGTTACCAGTGTGCTTTTTAAACGTTTAGGTGCATATTCAGACGTTAAAGCGACTAAGTTTGGTAATACACCACCAATCCCTAAACCAGCAATAAAACGTAAAATACCAAATTCTGTTGGATTAGTGGTAAATCCACCTAAAAATGTAAAAGCACTAAATAAAGAAACACAAATCAAGATAACTTTTTTACGACCAATTTTGTCTGCAAGCATCCCAAACAGCATGGCTCCAAACATCATGCCAGCGAGTGCTGTACTTGCAAGCATGCCTGCTTGAACAGCACTCATGCCCCACTCTTGCATAAGTAGAGGCAGAACGACACCGTTAATTGCTAAATCATATCCGTCAAATAGGACAATAAACAAACACCATAATACAATGCTTAAGTGAAATTTAGTGAATTTTGCCTGATCAATCACATCATTCACACTTACAGTGTTTGCTACTCGCTTCATGTTTTCTGCCATTTTTACTCACCTCCTGTGAGTTTTTTTCGTTGTTTTCAGCACGACACATGACCCTAACTCTTATTTATTATTTTTAATGATTCTTATCGCCATGTCTTCGCAACAACTTAGTTCAACACAGCTACTTTTCATGCAATATCCGACTAAAGTCTTACTTATTCCTTAAAATTCTAAACCCATGAGTCTAGTTTTTAATCAATATTCAACAATTCCAAGAGCTATTTGACTAAAAACCCACGCATAAAAAAAATCCCCCTCTGCCTTAGCGGAGGGAGATTTTCGAATAATGAGCTGGCGATGACTTACTCTCACATGGGTAACCCCACACTACCATCAGCGCTAAGAGGTTTCACTTCTGAGTTCGGGAAGGGATCAGGTGGTTCACTCTTGCTATGGTCGCCAGC
>NZ_VPDG01000048.1:0-3710 GCF_013417805.1 Acinetobacter sp. YH12226
GGACAAGCATCGTCATTTTATTATGGTCAGCCTCAGGGTGAAGTGTGTCTAATCAACAGGGTTTTCGGTCTCTAAGCACTTTTTAAAGGGAACTTCATCGACTCAAATCTCTATTTGCAACAGTGCCAAGTATATTTACCCTTCTTATCGAAATTAGGGTTTAAATTTTAAGATTTTTATTCGCTGTTTACAGGTTGTGGTAGAAGTAGTCCTTGATATCAAAAACAAAAATTATTTTAAGGGAATAAAGGCTTCTGACTATCACCAAATGATAAGTTATCTGAGTTCTATTCAGTGAAAAACTGCTATATTAGGGGTCAGCACAGAAAACGGAAATTATAGGGCGGTAAGTACATTTATTTACTTCTATGTAGTTGTTATTTAAGAACTTCGTTAAAAATCTTTCAATTAAATTGCATGTTGCCAATCTCTAGCAGACAGGCAAAGCATAAAAATATAAATCTTTGATTTTAATAAATTAATTAGTCGACAAAATTCCTTGTCGTACTATTTTCTCCAAATTCTGGGGTAACCCCTATCAAATCAAAAACTCGATGATATGCGTCATTTAGTTGATCAAATACCTTCTTACGGCAGTCAATCTATACCTAAAATAAACGATCCTAGTTGGGAGGGGTTATTAGATGATCGGAGAATATCTTGGAATATGAACGACATCACCATAATAGAAAGGCTAGTACTTATTTATTATACTTTTAGTATGAAGGTTCTTAGTGTTTTCAATCAAGAATTTGCAGAGAGAGGAGTTTCTTTTTCATACTCTGATTAGTATGCCTATGGCAAACCAATTTCACTGCTTCGGTACCCTAGTGAGGACTAGAACCTTAGGCTGTAGGCTAATGATATTGGTATATTGAGTTATTTAGGTAGTCGCGGTGTACTTCATGGTGTATAGAAAGTTAGTTTTTCGAGCTAATAAAGCCATTTTGACAAAATTTAAGAAGTATTTTAGAAAACTAGATAGTTACACAGAATTTAGGGTAGTCTCAAAATGAAAGTTATAACTAATGGTTCTTTAACATCTTCTAATTCCTTTGGTGAAAAATAAGATTCCATTTTATGCTTAACTCTCAACTTTTTTTCGCTAAATCATTTATTTTACGAAGGTTAGACTTTCAATATTAAACTTACAATTCTTGTAATACAGCCATTCCAATAGGCTTAAGAAGTTGAGAGTGGCATTTCTTGCATAGAATTATTTTGTATTAAATAAAATAACTAAAGGTTTGGCTCGTGAAGATCTCAATAAGAAAACTGTATGTAATTAGCTTAAGTGCATTAATTACTGTGGCTTGTTCCAGTCAAAGTGAATCAGAAGGGATGCTAATTATAAATAACAAAACCTCCGAAGATATAACTAAGGTTAATTTAACTTATAAAACCACTAATAAATCAGAAAATATAGGTAATTTATCTCCTAATCAATCATTTAAGTATCCTATAAAATATTCTGACACCGAAGACTCTATAGTAATTACATATACTGATAGTAATAATACAGTGCATAAGGATGTAGCTGTTCCTTATTTCGGTAAATATGATAAGAAAAATTATAGTTATAATATCAAGTAGTTTAAGTATTATTAATATTTAGAGTGTACGGCATTGACGGTATAGGTTAAATTGACACTACAAGACAGCACTTTAACCAATTTCAACAGCAACATCCCCAAATATATTTAATATAAATTAAGCATGAGATATAAAAATGCACGCCTTTGATATTATCATACCCCAATATACAGGTATCGCTGAAGATGATGATAGCCACGACCATGATGTATTTTGTTATTTAGGAAATTTAGAAGGCAACGGACAAATATTACCCCGTAACCATCATTTAGCTGTTAGCCAAAATGATATTACTCGCGTGACTGTGGTGTGTCCTGAAATGGATGCCCTTGACCGTAAAAATATGAACAGCTATGCCCAAGAAATGCACAATAAAATCGAACAGTTAGCAGGTAAACCCATTCAAACCTTGTATATCGGAGAAGACCATGACTATCCTCTTCCCCGTTATGCCGTACCAACGCAATCTGAATTTTACATGTTGCGTTGGGGCTGGAGTTCGCCTTTACTAGATGGAGTAACCTTACAAGGCATTCCTCTATATAAAATCCCATATACCCAACCTGATCACCCTTGTTATGATAATGTGTGGTCATGGTATCGTCAGGCTGAAGCGTTATATCGTTTGTGGCTTGGTTCTCAACCAGTAAGTGAAGCCTTTGCCTTAGAGCAAATGCAAAATCCCAATTCTGAGCATAGCAAAATAGGTCGAGAATTGTGCCGTATCATTGAACAAAGCACAGGTGTACCCACCTATTATTTTCTAATGAATTACCGTGATTGGACACAGGCAGAAGATATGGAACAAAAATGTCCACTGACAGGGCAGGATTGGCTATTGCCTGCCAATACCTATCACTATATTGATTTTAAATGCGATGAGAGTCGTTTGGTGAGTGAGTTGAGTCAAAATTGGTCGGATGAAAGCGAGGACTGACCGAATGAAAAATTATTTGTGGTAAGCTCATAAAGCCTATCAAGCATAGAGATAAAAATAACACCCAAACTATCTGTAACCAACCGTGAATCGTCTCGATATTTTCGGAGAGTGTTTTACTGGAATCAGGTACAGGACAAGTTTATTTTCAGTATACCCTAGCGGAACCACCTAAAAAGCCCCTTAGACCTATTAATAGACTACCTAGAACAGACCGTTATAAGAAAACCGCCTATAACAGACTATTCTAGGTAGTCAGTTTTTCTCGCTATCTTGAGAAATCATAGTCTTCTTCGTTCCCGTCTAAATACTCGAATATAGGGGTCAGCACAGAAAACGGAAATTATAGGGCGGTAAGTACATTTGTTTACTTCTATGTAGTTGTTATTTAAAAACTTCGTTAAAATTTTCAATTAAATTGCATGTTGCCAATCTCTAGAAGACAGGCAAAGCATAAAAATATAAATCTCTGATTTTAATAAATTAATTAGTCCACAAAATTCCTTAGCGTGCTATTTTCTCCGAATTCTGTGCTGCCCCCAATTAGCAATATTTAGAAAGGTCTAGGATAGCTATTTCTTGGCACGGGTTGAGATTTTGGAGCAACTGATAGATCGCTATCCGCCAAAGGCTCAATTTCACTTAATTCTCGCCTAGTCGTTACCATCTCACTATAAGCTTCTTTGAAATCAGGATTATTCATCTGCTTCATAGTATAATTATTAGGTTTACTATCAAGCCCACGCTGTTTCCAGTTCCGCATATCTACCACAGGCTCAAAGCCATGTTCTAGCAAGTGATGATTCACTAACTCACCCCAACGTTCACGTTGGGCTTTTAACAGCGTTCTACGCTCAGCAGGGGCTAATCCTGTGTTGTCTTTTTTCGCCCCGCTCTTAGCAGGATCCTTGGAGTTATGACGCTTGAAGAAGCGATCAAAAGGGCGAGCAATACCATCATTTAATCGCTCACTAAACATCAAATGGGCATGGGGTTGTTCGCCACCATCTAAAGCAGGTTTGTTATGCACCACCACTTGATAAGGATATTTTGGGCACTGTTGCAAATAGGCTGACGTGATAAGCTAAATATCTTATTTATTTCGAGATACAGCAGATGAATCCCTTCCACGGTCGGCACTTTCAAGGTGAAATCATTCTTTGGGCTGTTCGTTGGTATT
>NZ_VPDG01000049.1:0-3522 GCF_013417805.1 Acinetobacter sp. YH12226
GAGGCATGTTCCGCGTCCTTGCAATACTGTGTTTACATACAGTCTATCGCTTAGCGGAAAGTTCTTTTACCCTCAGCCGAAATGCCTGCCGTTGCTAGACATTGCCAGCCAGTGCCCGTCACTCCCACTCGATTGTAAACAAGCACACAAAACCCTTTAGTGACAACAATTTGCAAGAACTATCAGGCTCAGTGCCATGAAAAATACCATGACCAGATCATGAGGTTGAACACGGCTTGCGCCGGCAGCGTTCACGCTCCTGGTCGGCGATCTCGCCCGGCTGCAATGCTAGCTCAGCATCGGTCATGCGCTCCAGCACGTCGCGTAGGCGGATGGTGCAAGGAATGGGCGGCAGCTCGAACTCATAGCCGCCGGCGATCATTTCGGCCGCAATCTCCTCGGTGATGAAAAACGGCTCGTCGTCTTGGTTCGGCTTCTTCATGCCCTTTCCTCCTGGCGCTCATCCTGGCCGACAGCGGCCAGGGCATCGGCTTCCGTCAATGCGTCCTCCACGAACGCGCCGTGCTGCTTCGCTTCGGCCTGGCTGACCTCGGCCCATATCCGTTTCACCTGGGCCGCACTGTACCCGGCCAGCTCGGCGGTCTTGTTGATGCTGTAGCCGGACTTGCGCAGCGCGACAACTTGGGCGCGGCGCTTCGGATCAGCACGGCGGCCCTTGTACCGCCCGGCCTGGCGGGCCAACTCAATGCCTTGGCGCTGGCGTTCGCGCCTGTCCTCGTAGTCGTCGCGGGCCATCTGCAAGGCCAGGCGAAAAAGCATGATCTGCACGGCTTCCAGCACGATCTTGGCGACGCCCTGGGCCTCGGCCGCCAGGTCGGATAGATCGACCACGCCAGGGACGGCCAGGCGTGCGCCTTTGGCCTGTATCGAGGCCACCAGGCGCTCGGCCTCGGGCAAAGGTAGGCGGCTGATGCGGTCGATCTTCTCGGCAATGACCACCTCGCCGGGCTGTAGGTCGCCGATCATGCGCAGCAGCTCAGGCCGGTCGGCGCGTGCGCCGGATGCCTTCTCACGGTAGATGCCGGCGACGTAGTAGCCGGCGGCCTTCGCGGCCGTAGTGATCGCCTCTTGGCGTTCCAAGTCCTGCGCGTCGGTGCTGACGCGCAGATAGACCCGCGCCACCATCGGCGCGGCTACTGGCTTCGTCCTGCGCATACTTGCGGGCTCCTTTGGGCATACTCAAATGCACCCATCTTAAACTGGCAGCTAATGTACAAAAGTTGATAGAAGCACACAAGTTCAATTTTGCACTTCTGCCCCACTATTGCAAAACTGCTTGTTAGTAGCCGTTTTTTCTTACTGTTTATAGATTCAATAATTTTTGAAACGAAAAATTGGGACTAAACATTTCGGTTTCGTTTTCTGTCGATTCGTCCTGCGTATCTTTTGCATAAACAAACATTTGTTGTTCGTAGTTTTCGATGGCATTTTCAATACTTGTAAATTCTCCGTTTGTAAGGTTTTCAGACAATATCAAAGCATCCAATAATCCCGTATTTACACCCTGTCCTGCAAAAGGCGACATCAAATGAGCAGCATCGCCAATCATTGTTATGGGTAATGGACGGTTACTTTTCCAATCATTGTTCAAAGGAAATTTCCTTGTGGGCAAGCATTGAAATGTTGATACCGAACGTATTAATTGTTTGTAAACTTCACTCCATTTGGAAAATCTTTTCAATAAAAAATCGGCAACGCTGTTTCTGTCCTGAAAATCTAAGGGAATTTTATTTTTCCATTCATCGGGCGTTTTAAAACTAATTCCTAAATACAATGCACCATTATTATTGGGATTGGCAAACAATAAAATGCCCTGATGTCCCGCCATTAATCGGTTGCCGTTGCATAGCTGAAAAAATCCGGGACAGTTTATTTCCGGTTGAAGAATATCAGCTTGGATGTTGAAAGTACCGGTTTCTTCAACTTGCGTGTCGGTAACAAAGCTCCTTATTTTCGACATTCCACCATTGGCAAGAATAACCAAATCTGCTGTTTCACTCGGTTTATTCTCAAAAGTTAGTGTCCACTTCTTCTTACCAGGTTCAAGCATAACAAGTTTTCTATCCCAAATAACCGTGTCGTTTTCTAAACTATTCAACAAGATAGCCCTTAAGTCATTTCTGTTTATTTCAGGATTGTCAAATCGATTTTCGGGCTTTACATTTTTTGTGGATAAAATATTGCCTTTTTCATCAGCAATATTTACACCCATTGGTAAGGCTAAGTCATAATAAGTTTGTAACAATCCCGCTTTTTTCATTGCTTCCTGACCTGAACCTTTGTGTAGGTCAAGGGTTCCACCAAAAATTCTTGCCTCTCGGTCGTTGTCTCTTTCGTAAACTGAAACGTCTATGCCGTTTTGCTGTAATAATTTTGCCATAGTCAGTCCAACGGGTCCACCACCAATTATTGCAACGTTCTTATCACTAAGTAAATTCATTTGTTTGTCTGTATCTATTCGCATTGTCATTCAAAAATGGCACATAACAAGTGGCTATACGCCAAATGGCGTATATATCCACTATATCTTATTTTGCTAAACCTTTCATTATCAGTGACAAATCCGTTTTCAACCGTTTACCGTTCGTTTCTACTCTCTCAAAAGGATTTATATTCATAGTGCTTTTTGTTAAGTTTTGCTCAAATATACAAATCCTTTCTATATATCTAACAAATCCATCGGACTTTTTAATTGTTCCATTCCCTTGGTGGTAATATGTGTATAAACCTCAGTTGTTTTACTGCTTGAATGACCTAACAACGATTGAATATAACGTAAACTCGTACCATTCTCAAGCAAATGCGTTGCAAAGCTATGTCGTAAGGTATGTACAGTAACTTCCTTTTGAATCTTTGCTTTTAAAACAGCTGCTTTAAAAATGTTTTGAATACTTCGGCTTGAGTATGCGCCACCTTTTTGACCTTCAAATAAATAATCTTTTGGTTTATATTCCATAAAGTATGTTCTTAAAATAATTAATGTTTTCTCAGATAAAATGGTATAACGATCTCTTTTTCCTTTTGACTGTTCTATACGAATTTGCATGCGCTTGGAGTCAATGTCTTTTATTTTCAGGTTTATACATTCAGAAATGCGCAAACCTGCCGAATAAATAGTCATCAGAATAGCCTTGTGTTTCACGTTTTCAATAGCGCGTAGTACCCGAATGGTTTCTTCTTCACTCATCACAACAGGAAGTGTTTTTTCTTTTTTTGGTCTTTCGATGAAATATGTTTTCCGTTGTCCACCCAAAACACGTTCGTAATAAAACTTAATCGCATTGATTGCCTGGTTTTGATAAGATATTGAAACTTTTCGCTCCATAACCAAATGTCGGAGAAATGATTGTATATGTCCTTCATTCAATCGATCGACGTATAGGAAGAATAAACGCCCTTTTCACCCAAGTCCAACAGCTTTGGACCGCAGTTGACTCTTTCGACACCCCTGCGATGCAACCCAATCCGGCTGACGGGGAGCCAGCAACGCTGAAAATTTAC
>NZ_VPDG01000050.1:0-2963 GCF_013417805.1 Acinetobacter sp. YH12226
GTACACAGTGCACTGGGTTATGTATCGCCTTTTGAGTTTGAAGCAATGTACTATGATAAGATTAACCCGTTAGGTCAGGTGGCCTAACTTAAATAAAAAAGTCTCCGACAAACCCGGTACGGTTCAGAGAATTTTTACCAAGTGCCTGCGCTCTAATTTGTGCTAGTTCAGGGGTAGAAAAAATATAATGTCTGGCTGTTACAACAGAAGAGTGACCTAAGATATATGCAATTTCCTCAGCTGAAGAACCTGCCATTGCCAAACTGTAGCCAACATGATGCCTAAAATCTGAAAAAGAGTACTTTTGCTTTATCATTTCACCTACAAGAACAGCCTCTTTATAAGATTCTGGAGAAAATTCAAATAATTGTGTATTAATCGCTTTAGAGCAAAAGCGAGCAGAATTTTCACCTAAATCAAATAACTTATCTTTTGGACTTAAGTTAAATCTTTCGATATAAGCAATGATGATTTCAGCAACTTCTTCTGGAAGTTTTACAGATATCTTTTCATGTACATAACGTGATTGTTTTGCATATGGAATTAGTATGCTATAACGATGAAATTGGTCAATCATACGTGCTGTATCAATTTTTATATCTTCAGTAGCTAACCTAGCTAATTGCACAGGTCTGAGACCTGTTACATAAACCAAGCCAAGAATTGCGGAATTAAGGAGTGTCTTTTGACTAATATTTTGGTCTGTTTTATGGATAGCCTGATTTAACTTTGTAAGACCTTGTTGAATCATAGAAATTAGAGCATAGTCTATCGAATCTTGATATTCTTGATAGAATAAATGTGCATTAAATCCTTGAGGTCTAGGAATAAATTCTAGTTCAAAATCATCTTCAATATTAAATTTTGGAAATTCTTCTACAATTAAAAGTTTTAATAAAAATTTTACATGTCCATAAGTACTACAATGATTTTCTAGAGGCGCAATTTCTATCAAAAACTTTTTCAAATTCTCATAACTGAAATCTAAATTATTTTTTTTTAAATGATTTATTAAGAAGTTAATAGAGTAGAATTTTCTACTCAAAAAAGATGGACTATTTCTCTGAATAAATATTATTAAAAAAAATTTAACTAAAGATGTTTCATTTTCAGAAAATCTTGAAAAATCTATTTTTTCTTTCTGACCTGAATAATAAAACGTCCAAATATTGTTTGTAGAATTAATAAACTTATCATCAAATTTATCCGCAGTTAAAAACTTAACAATTTTTGGTGTTTTTTCACCTAGATTCTGAAGAGCTATCGTCTGACGATCATTAAAAATCGATACAGAATTTTGTTTCTGAAAATCTTCAAAAAGGTCAAATTGCTCCATTTATTATTCCCGAAATTCTTGCGATATACGTTGCAAATTTATAAGATTGGCATTATCAACAATAAATCGTTTTGCATAGTAACCTGGCATTGTACTGTTAGCACTCCAACCACCTAAGACACGTAGATCTTCTAGTGCTTTTTGCATAATTTCATTATTGATTTTTAATGACTGTATCCTTTCGTTTCGATATTTTTTAATAGCAAAAGCCAATGTGGTATATGCCCATGTATGACGACATACATGAGGGGTTAGCTTCTGAATTGAGTCGATATTTGTATCATCAAAATATATAGGATGTAAGGTCCTAAAAGCTAGCTCTATCATTTTAAAAATTGCGTTAATAGATGAGTAGCTCAATGGAGAGTAGGGTGGTTTCAGTGATGTAAACAAGATATCTGAACTATTACAATACCTTATCTTTTCTATGTACAGCATCAAAAACTTATAATCCATACTATCTAGTTTTATAACCCTATAAGATTGCTCGTTTTTTATACTTGGCTTTCTCAACCTTGAGTCATGTTCATCATCGGTATTGGTTATTATGAGACTATATGAGTCAGAATTAAGAGATTTTTTTATCGATCTTTTTGTGAGTAGCATTAATTCACCAACCCGTAAACCATAGTTCATCATAAGATGTACAATCAGAAAATTACGAAGTTGATGTGATTTCGTGGAGAATGGATTCTCCGTATTAATACTAGCCGTCTGGTCTGGACGAATAATTTTATAAAGCCTAACCATCATTTCATTGGTTAAGCTTTTAAAATTATAATTAATTTCACTTTTTACAGTTAAACTCCGTTTGGAGAACCTACCAAAAATCCTTTTTTTACTCAGTAAAAACAAATCAATTCTTTTTCTACGATTTGTTAACTCTTTGATTGTAATATCTTGATAACGTACATTCCAATATTCATCTAAAAGATATACAAAATACTTAAACAATGACCTCAAGCGCTGGGTAATAGTCATATAGTTAACATCTATATTTGATCTAAGTCGAATCAAATTTGTTCCTAACTTTTTATTATTTTCTAAGAAAACAATAAAGCTATCGATTTCACTCAAAAAAATCTCAGGTTCATATTTGGAGGATAAAAATGATTCGCAAAACAAAGTTGAATATTTCTGATACCAGAATTCATACCAAAACTTTAGTGCCAGCATATCTGATTGTTGTGTGGCAAAACTCTGAAATCTCAGTGCAGTCAAAGAATAGAGTAAGGGATAGAGACAAGGTACTGTAGCTGAAGTATCAAATAATAGAACTATGTGATTTTGATTTGAATACTTTTTTGAAAGTTTAATTGTTTTTACGACAAACATTCTAAGCACCAAGAACCTTATGAAGTAAATAAAATATAAACATAAGTTAGATGAATGTGAAATATTATTTTATATAAGTGATTGATTCTAGGTTAAGCAAAGAGGTTCATGAACTTAATATATCATGTACTCAATTTAACATAATATACATTATACGAAATAGTGTTGTTAGAACCCATTTAAAGTGTCTATATTCTCACCAATAAAAATGTCTGGTTTATGATGGTTTTTATCACCATGGACTGGATATAAAATATAGATGCTGATCACTATGTCTGATAAAGAAATTCAA
>NZ_VPDG01000051.1:0-2283 GCF_013417805.1 Acinetobacter sp. YH12226
ATCGCCCCTTCACTTTGATATAAGTCTCATCCATATGCCATGAATGTAAATCTGTAGGATTACGCCAATACCAGCGTAAGCGTTTTTCCATTTCTGGAGCATAACGCTGAACCCAACGATAAATTGTGGTGTGGTCAACATTCACACCCCGTTCAGCGAGCATTTCTTGAAGTTCACGATAGCTGATGCCATATTTACAATACCAACGAACAGCCCAAAGAATGATTTCACCTTGAAAGTGCCGACCATGGAAGGGATTCATCTGCTGTATCTCGAAATAAATAAGATATTTAGCTTATCATGTCAGCCTATTTGCAACAGTGCCGCCTCGACCGGGCGGCGGGGATCGGACAGGAAATTGGCGACGCCCGCCAGCGTCTTGTCCTTCTCCGCATAGAGAACATGCAGGATCGCGCCGACCAGCAGGCTATGGCTGGTCTTTTCCCAATGATTACGCTTGTCGAGGCTGCCTTCGGGATCGACCAGAATATCCGCGATGTTCTGCACGTCGCGGACTTCCCACTCCCCCTGCCGCACCTCCAGCAACGGATTGTAGGCCGACGATCTGGCGTTCGTGGGATCGAACAGCAGGACGCGGCCGTGCTTCGCGCGAAAGCCGGCCGTCAGCGTCCAGTTCTCGCCCTTGATGTCGTGGACGATGCAGCTTCCCGGCCATGTCAGCAGCGTCGGCACCACCAGCCCGACGCCCTTACCGCTGCGGGTCGGCGCGAAGCATAAGACATGCTCGGGACCGTCATGGCGCAGATAGTCTTGCGTATGCCGGCCGAGCACTACGCCATCGGGGCCGAGCAATCCGGCCGCACGGATTTCCTTGTCTTCCGCCCATCGCGCCGATCCGTAGGTGGCGATGTTGCGGGCTTCCCGCGCTCGAATGATCGACATGAGGATGGCGGCGGCGATGGCGATGAAGCCGCCCGATACCGCGATGATGCCGCCCTCGACGAAGATAGCGGGCGCGTAGGCGTCGAAGGAAAACCACCACCAGAAGAAGGCCGGCGGATAATAGACCGGCAGGCCCGCCAGATCGAACCATGGCGCTCCAAGCTGGGGCTGGAAGCCGAGGCGAAAGGCAACCCATTGCGTCGCCGCCCACGTCATCACCAGAACGATGGTGATGACTACGGCGATCTGACCCCAAAGGATTCGGCCTCCGCGCAATGCAGGCTCCAGTCGGCAAAAGAGACGGAGCCGATCAGAGAGTAGGCAAAATCGGGACGGGCAACAGGAAAGAGGATGCCGGAGGGCTGCCGGATACTATCGGCGGCAAATAGGATGGATCGCCTGTGCCGTTATCGTGCCGGTCGAGTGCCATCCAGGAAACGATTGGGCGAATCGCCGTCACGCTTCATTTTGCCTGCGAGGTTGAGTAGATTTTTCAGTGCGGAGTTGCGATTGAACGGCGACCAGACGGCTGTAAAGGCAACCGGCTCCGGTTCATCGAGGAAGGGCAGGAAGACGATGCCGGTCGTCGGCAACAATGACGTTGCCTCGCCGACGATAGTGATGCCGAAGCCTTGTCCGACCATAGATAGCAGCGTGTCGCGCCCCACATCAAAGCGCCGGATCGACGGTGCGGGCCAACGCCCGGCAAGGCGCAGCACGATATGGTCATGGACCTGCGGGCCGGTGCCACCATAGCGAACAATGAAAGTCTCGCCGACCAGATCGGACCAAGTGATTGCGGACTGCCCGGCGAGGCGATGCCCATCCGATAGCACGGCCACCAGCGGTTCGGTCCAGATCGGTCGGGTATGGCAGTCGGGCATCTCGGGCTTGCCCGCGACGAACACCACGTCGAGCTGGTCAGCACGAAGCTGCATCACCGCATCGCGGGCTGTGCCTTCGGTGATCTCAACCTCAATGCCCGTATGTTCTTCCCGATAATGACGGATCAGCTCCGTGAGAAAGCTGCGTGGGATTAAGGCATGGATGCCGATGCGAAGCCGGCCGTATTCTCCTTGAGCTGTCATGCCTGCGGTCTTCACTGCGTGATCGAGTTGATCGACACCCGCCGTGACACGCTCCATGAAGTGCCTGCCTGCGTCTGTTAGCCGAACGCCCCGCGCATGGCGCTCAAATAGCAGGACACCAAGGTTATCCTCCAGCGCTTTCACACGCGCGCTGACGCTCGACTGGCTGATACCAAGTGCCTTGGCCGCATGCCGAAAATTCAGATGCTCGGCGACGGCGATGAACTGAACAAGGGAAATGAGCGGTATCCTGCCAGACAGGATACCGACATTCACGAGGTTTCGATGGTTA
>NZ_VPDG01000052.1:0-2180 GCF_013417805.1 Acinetobacter sp. YH12226
GTAAATTTTCAGCGTTGCTGGCTCCCCGTCAGCCGGATTGGGTTGCATCGCAGGGGTGTCGAAAGAGTCAACTGCGGTCCAAAGCTGTTGGACTTGGGTGAAAAGGGCGTTTATTCTTCCTATACGTGAACCGCATCCTACGGAATGAGTAACCCTTGCCCTATTGTGAGTAGAACGTCGTATAATTCAAACGAAAGCAGTTAATAGGTATGAAATATCACAGCACAAAAGAGCGACAGGACATGTTTAGATGATGTTATTATAAAATAATAACATCATGGATGAATAAAAAATAATTTTCTATCTTTACAACTATGTTATACTTCTATGATAAGGCTATGATGGCAAAGCCTTGGTTTTCCTAATCAAATAGTCGCCGAGATGGCTTCAATGCGACAGTAGGTCTACTGTCTCACAATTAATTCATGTATCAGATTTTTGTTCCCTGATGGGAAGTGTTATCCATACGAAAAGAATATGGGTAAAGTGTTACACCTGTATATGACATTCAGAATGTCCTGTCGGGGGAACTGGTACCAATTTAATAAAAGAAAACAGTATAGAAATGACAATCGAAGATATGCAAACATTAGCCCTAGAGCATGGGCTGAGAATTTCGGAAGAGATGAGTGTCAATGAGATGGGCATCGACTTTAGAGTTGCCTTTGTAAAGGAAGTAAACGGTGAGAACTGGGTACTCCGTATACCTCGAAGAAGCGATATGCTTGAACAAATCGAAAATGAAAGTAGAATATTGGATTTAGCCAAAAGAAACCTGTCGATCAATGTCCCTGATTGGAAAATTGTATCGGAGCGCCTAATAGCCTACCCTTTACTGGAGGATGCGCCTGCTCTGACATTCGATGCGATAACACATGAGGTTTCTTGGAACATAGATCGCGATAGCATAGCTTATGTGGAGTCTCTGGCAAAATCATTGGCCGAATTACATCGTATTACAGCTGACGATGTGAGAAAGAGCAACTTGAAAATAATGACTCCAAGTGAATTGAGGACCGAAATAGCTGACCGTATCCACTTGGTGAAATCTGAGATAGGTATCAGCGAGCCGTTGGAAAACAGATACCGTAGATGGTTGGACAATGACCCTTTGTGGCCTGAATTCACTTGTTTCATCCATGGCGATCTCTATGCAGGGCATGTCTTAACCTCGAAGGAAGGTAAGACCTCTGGTATCATAGATTGGTCTACTGCGCATATGGGTGATCCTGCACTGGACTTTTCTGGTCACGTATCGGTTTTTGGAGAGGATAGCCTGAAGAGTTTGATAACGGAGTATGCTAAACAAGGCGGAACGATATGGGATAGGCTCTACGAACAATCTATAGAGAGGGCTGCTGCAGCTCCATTAGCATATGGCGCTTTTGCGGTAGAGTGCAACGACGATAATCATATCAATGCCGCCAGAGCAGCCTTAGGTATTGTTCAATAAAATGATGTGAGGATACTTTTTTAAATGCTAAAATAGGAGTTCGATTGGTGCCACTTAAGAGTATCATTGATTTCTATTTTAGCCAGTATCCTCCACTTTTAGGAGCTCCTCGAAACTCGATTTTATGATCATCTCTTAAGATTTTGAGCCACCGCTCTACTATCTTGACAGGAACTAATAGCTCGTTTACTAAAAATGGTGCACGCTTTCCTGGATTAGTTCTTATCTGATTAAATAGTAGATTTACTCCCTCACTTACTCCCTCATTAGATTCGAAAAGTAGCTTTGATGAGACAATAACTCGAAAACCGTGCTGGAAATTTTCAAAGACAGGGGGACGCAGACCATAGGATGCGAAGCCTTCTTGGATTCGTTTGATGCCTGACCCATATTTTTCAATAAAATGCGCTTCTTTGAACGTGGCAGATATCCTTTTATTGCGCGCCCATGGCGAGTAATCTTCACGAAGAAGCTGATCAATCGTTAAGTTATCAGCTAAACCACCTGGATTGAAAAACTCTATGGAATTGTAATACACCCTGATTATGGAATCGGCAAATTAATTTGGACTTGGGTGAAAAGGGCGTTTATTCTTCCTATTACGTTGTCGGCAGCGGGCCAAAAAGGAATACGTCCATGCCCATCGAGGTGAAACCGGCTGTGAGCGCGGGTTCAAGCATATAGCCCGACAGGCGCGTATCCTTGCCGATCACGACACGATGGCGGT
>NZ_VPDG01000053.1:0-2177 GCF_013417805.1 Acinetobacter sp. YH12226
ATGGATATTGGGTGATTGGCAACGGGTGCAGACATAAGTTGTCGTTTCTATGATCATGTTAAAGGTCTATTGCTCAGACATTTTCACGTCTATTCTAAATTAAAACACGTTGTTTTTGTACACTACCAAAAGCAGGAGGAAAATATTAAAAATGGGTGGTTTTAATAAAAAAAAAGAGATGAATAACGCTTGTTACTCATCTCTCAGATAATGGGGGGTATTGAAATAGCGTTAGAAGGACTGCTCCAGACTTTCCAGTTCCATCATCAGTTCCAGCATCTGTTCCTCGGCTGTTTCCAGTTTGGCTTTCAGCTCGGTTTGCTCATTCATCAGTTTGAGCAAATCATTTTTACGTGAGGCTTCATATAAAGCACTGTCACCCAGTAAAGTTTCAATTTCAGCCAGACGCGGCGTAACCTTTGCAATCTGTGCTTCGCATTTTTCGATATTTTTACGAATCGGGCGGCTCAGTTCCCGCTGGCGTGCCGCTTCCTTACGCTGTGCTTCTTTGTCCAGTTTGGAAATGGTTGCTTTGACTTCGACCTGAGATTTCACCGGCTCGGCTGGCTTCTGCCCGTTTTTGATCATCTCAATGCGGGCCTGACGTAACCAGTCGGCATAAGCGGTCAGATCACCGTCAAATTCACGGCATTGACCATTATGTACCAGCAGCAATTCATCACAGACACTGGCAATCAGCTGGCGTTCATGCGATACCAGCACCACAGCACCTTCAAAATCCTGCAAGGCCATGGTCAATGCATGACGCATATCCAGATCTAAATGGTTGGTCGGTTCATCCAGAATCAACACGTTTGGACGCTGCCAGACAATCAATGCCAGAGCCAGACGGGCACGTTCACCGCCTGAGAAACTTTCACTTGGCGTATCCATGCGTTCGCCGCTAAAACCAAAACTGCCCAGGAAAGAACGTAAGCTGGCTTCACTGATTTTTTTATCGGCAATACGGGCCAGCTGTAACATCGGGCTGGCATTGCCATCCAGTGCATCCATTTGGTGTTGGGCAAAGTAGCCAATATTGAGCAGTTCCGAGTCTTTGCGCAGACCCTGAAGCAATTTTAAATCACCGACCAGCGATTTAATTAGGGTAGATTTACCGGCACCATTCATCCCGAGCAAACCAATCCGGCTGCTTGGCGTGATCTGTAAATTGACATTGGTGACAATCAGCTTGTCACCATAACCAATATCGGCATGTTCCAGTTGCAATAAAGGCGAACTCATTTTGGTCGGTTCACGGAAACTGAAGGTAAATGGTGTATCAACATGGGCAGCAGACAGTTCCTGCATACGCTCCAGCTGTTTGATCCGGCTCTGTGCCTGCTTGGCTTTGGTGGCTTTCGCTTTAAAACGGTCAATATATTTTTGCAGATGTGCGCGGGTTTCCAGCTGCTTTTCATAAGCCTGTTGCTGCTGCGCCAGACGTTCACTGCGGGTACGCTCGAAGGTCGAGTAGTTACCGGTATATAAAATCAGTTCCTGATTTTCAATATGTAAAATATGGTCGGTAATCGCATCGAGAAAATCCCGGTCATGCGAAATCAGCACCAGCGTACCTTCATAGGCTTTCAGCCAGTCTTCGAGCCAGAGAATGGCATCCAGGTCTAAATGGTTGGTCGGTTCATCAAGAAGGAGTAAATCGGAACGGCTCATCAGGGTACGCGCCAGATTCAGGCGCATGCGCCAGCCACCAGAAAAACTTGAAACATCCAGTTGGGATTGATGTTCAAAAAAGCCCAGACCGGCCATCAGTTGCGAAGCTTTGGCCGGCGCAGAATAACCTGAAATTTCATCAAAACGGCCATATAAATGCGCCAGTTCTGCATCATCCAGTTGATCTGGCTGCTCCAGTTTCTGCTGAATATCCCAGTATTCTTCATCGCCGGACAAGACGAAATCAATGGCTTTCATATTCAGCGCTTTGATTTCCTGTGCCATATGCGCCACGGTCCATACCGCAGGACGGGTCAACGAACCGGTGTCTGACTCCATGCCGCCGAGCAAAGCTGAAAACAGGGTCGATTTCCCGGCACCATTGACACCGGTTAGGCCAATTTTCCATCCTGGGTGTAACTGCATCGACGCTTTTTGAAATAAAACACGTCCACCGCGACGTATAGATAACTGGTCTAACTGAATCATTGAGAAATCAAAGC
>NZ_VPDG01000054.1:0-1607 GCF_013417805.1 Acinetobacter sp. YH12226
AAGGAATACCGGGCGACGTCTGCTCGTCAGCAATCAGATGAGACTAGCCTTACAGAGCGCCGCAACAACAATACTGGTTGTTGCGGCTTACTTGTCTGCTGACTTGGAATTTCCCATCTGATTACTCCACGCTTACGAATATGAATTGCTACATTTTATCCGATTATCTTTTGCTTCGCAATGCGGCATGGGCGCACTCAGCGTTCCAGCCCCCTCTGCCGCCCTAAATGCTTGCTCCAATGCATCGAGCACCATATCTGTATTCATCCGTGTCGATACTTTCCATCCAACAATTGCTCGTGAGAACACATCAATAATAAATGCAGTATAAACCCAGCCTGAATTTGTTTGAATATACGTAAAGTCACTCACCCACAGTTGGTCAGGATGATCAGCAGTAAAATTACGTTTTACCAAGTCATCCGCTCGTTTTTGATCATCTCGGCTACGGGTGGTTTGTTTGTTCTTACCACGCCAAACACCTTTTATACCTAGCTTTTGCATTAATCGAGCAACAGTACAGCGCGCAATAATATAGCCTTCACGTTTCAGTTTTTGCCAGACTTTACGTACACCATACCGACCTGAACTTTCCTTCCAAATTCGTTTAATCTCCTCAGCATGATGCAAGTCATGTAAATCTCGCTTTGCTCGATGTTCTGGATTTTCACAGAGATCTAGAGTCCGGTAATAGGTTGAAGGTGCGATCGGTAAAATTCTACAAATCGCCTCGACTCCGTACAGCTCTTTATTATTATGGATAAAATCCACCATTATTTGTGTGGGCGGTCGAGCTCCGCCTGGGCGAAAAAAGCGGCTGCTTTACGTAGAATTTCATTGGCGCGTTGCAGTTCTTTATTTTCGCGTTCGAGTTGTTTGATACGTTCTTGGTCTGAAAGCTGCTGTACTTTAACTGGATTTTGTTTATCTAAATATTTTTGATACCAAACACGTAGTGTTTCAGGAGTACAACCCTTGCGCAGTATACTGCTCAGGGAGCAATAGCGGTGATCGCAGCCCAATTCGATGGATAATCTTTCTCGGATTCAATCAATAATTGAACCGCTCTTTCTCTGATTTCAGGGGTATATTTTACTTTTTTCATCGGGACATTCTCTCAGAAAGCTTGGTCTCCGACAAACCCGGTACGGTTCAAAAATCTTCCATTGATTTATTTATATCTGTTAAACCAGTCGCATTATGAAATGTAATATAAGTAGAAATTTCAGTATAAATGGTCATGATCTTTTCTAAATTTGAATATCTAAGCGTCTTCATTAATCAACCTTATTGATTATTAGTTTCTTCTTTTAAAGCTCTTTGTACTGTTGCTATCCCTACTTTAAACTTTTCTGCAACACCTCTAAATGTTGAATTTTCTTCAGCCATTGCTTTTCGTATTTCAACATAGTCAACCTTCCGCTTTCTTCCCTTATATAAGCCCTTCGCTTTGGCTTTTGCAATTCCTTCCTTTTGACGCTCACGGATCATGGAGCGTTCAAACTCTGCAAATGCAGCAAGCATCTGAAACATGAGTTTATTTATTGCCGATTGTGCTACATCATGACTGAAGGTCAAATTCTCTTTATGAAAAATAATGGTTATAC
>NZ_VPDG01000055.1:0-1584 GCF_013417805.1 Acinetobacter sp. YH12226
TTAAGTTCTTTATCCGACATAGACACCAACATATCAAACCGTCCGCTAACGAAATTGCAAAAGTGCATATTCTAAAAGCGGACATTTTTACTTTGGAGAAACCGGACATTTCTATTTTGGAGTTACATTTTTAGCTTCGTATAAGTACCATTATGTTAAATAAAATTTATAAAAGGAAAAGTGCGCTTAAATTTTTCTGAGACATGTGGGTTGTTCTTTAGGTATTCAATGGATTGTTCTTGCGTAGAAATAGGGTCAAAAATATCTATTCCCCTTAGATAAGAAATGCCTTCTAACGCTATTTTTTCTGTTTTTGATAGCCTAGAGCTTGGTACAAATCCAATAACTGAATGAATCTTCGCTAATGAGTCCTCGAAATCTATAAGATCAAACATATAAAGTGGTATTTCATCTTGATTTAAATCGTTAATACAAAGCTCAATCCACTGTCTAAACTCATTTAGATTAATTGCTTCTGAAAATAGACACCCAATAGCAAATCCAAGATCAGAATTTTCTTCTTTATATATTTTCCACATACTTAATATTTTCTAAAATTAACATAATACACGTTATACGAATCTAAAAATGGGAGCCTTTAGCTCCCATTTTTACTATATTTTTTAAAGTCTTAGGCGTGTTGTACTTTGAGTTTTAAGCCTAAAGCGTTCACTACACGATTAATCGTATCAAAACGTGGTGCTGAATCATGACGTAGGGCTTTGTAGAGTGCCTCACGCCCAATTCCTGCTTCTTTAGCGATTTGAGTCATGCCACGAGCTTTAGCAATAACACCAAGAGCATGAGCTAATTCAGCTGGATCATTCTCTTCAAGAACCATGTTGAGATACATCACAATATCTTCTTCAGTTTTGAGTGACTCAGCCATATCAAAACTTGGTAAATCAGCGACTCTAACCATTTTAATCCTCCAATGTTTTCGATAGTTTGACTGCACGATCGATGTCTTGTTGCTGAGTTGATTTATCTCCTCCACCAAGCATTACAATCACTACGTCACCATGTTGGATGTAATACATCCTCCACCCAGAACCGAAGAATTCTCTCATTTCCCAACCGCCATCTTGGAGAGGTTTGATGTCTCCCCCAATTTCCACGTTGAACCTTATCTAATCCACGATTCAAGTGAATACGAGTCATATTGTCTTTAATGCCATCCAACCATTCATCAAATTCTGGAAGACGTATAATTTCAAGCATGAGGATTCCTTATCTTCTCACTATATTGTATTTGATCGAATACAATATGCAATTAATCTATACGAACATCCATTATGTTAGAACCCATTTAAAGTGTCTATGCGATAAACCATTTAAAATCTCCTGTTTTTAACTGCAAGAGTCAAGCACAGGATTTAAATTTCTTTGTTCAATAACAGCTTTCTGAGCTTTACGACTCGGCATACTTTTCTTGGCCCGGGAACGTTTATTTTTTTTTCCAGTTCTTCATGCTGTTGTTGGATATGATTCAGAACAGCACCCAACCGTTTATTCTCAACAATCTCTCGCTGATTCAGCTGACTTAATTTATCGAAGAGGCTGTAATTGATCTTTCGGCCATCA
>NZ_VPDG01000056.1:0-1468 GCF_013417805.1 Acinetobacter sp. YH12226
TTTAGTTGAAAATATGTTTTGTAGATTAAAGCAATTTAGAGGAATAGCTACTCGATATGACAAGCTCAAAAGAAATTATCAAAGTTCTGTTGCTTTAGCCTGTATATTTTTATGGCTACCTTTATAGCGTTAATTATGAACAGTAAATGTCAACAGACCCTAGTCGAAGCTCAGAATTAAGCTAAAGGCCTTTTTTCAGATGCAGAATCCTTTATCTGATCCTAGACAGTATTGTGGACATTCGATCCCTCTAAATTCTTACAATATTTTTGTTCAAAGGCTTCAGGACTTAACCAGCCATTTGCAGAATGTATTCTGATTCGATTGTAATAAATCTCGATATAGTCAAACAAGACAGCATTCGCTTCTTTTCGAGTGGCAAACACACTGCCATGGATTACATGACCTTTCAATGTATGAAAGAAGCTTTCAGTCACTGCATTGTCCCAACATGAGCAGTGTACTGCGCAAGACTGCGTGACATACTTTGAATACAGTTATTCGTCAATAATAGCGCTCTAAAAGCACGACTACAGTACTGACTGCCTTGGTCAGAATGAACCATAACTCCTGTTGAATAAGCTTTTCATGCGCCAAGGTTGGTCCGAAACCATGCAGTTGATCAGAAACAATATTGAGGCACTTGAGTCTGAGTTCTTCAGAAAGCCTGGAATTGCTGGTTTGGCCACGACCCGTATGGGCTATAATGCAGCTGGACCTTGAACTTTGTATTTCTGCAGTAAGCGTCTGACCTGACATTCTGAAATATGAAGTAGAAGTAGCTGAGCAGCCTGGGATTGAGTTATGCGTTGATCGCAGATTTCCTGCAAAACCGACAATCGTTTAAGTTCTTTATCCGACATAGACACCAACATATCAAACCGTCCGCTAAGGAAATTGCAAAAGTGCACATTCTAAAAGCGGACATTTCTATTTTGGGCTTACAATTTGTGTTAAAACCCATTCAAAATGTCTATATTCTCACCAATAAAAATGTCTAGTTTATGATGGTTTTCACCATCATGGACTGGATATAAATTAGAGATGTTGATCACTATGTCTGACAAGGAAATTCAACGTCTTGCAGTTCTGCAAGACGTTCGAGATCATCGTATTATCCAGGTCCGTGCTGCTGAAATCCTGAATCTTTCCACTCGTCAAATTACCCGGTTATTGCAGAAACTCAATCAAGACGGTGTTTCAGGTCTGGCACATGCTAGTCGTGGTCAACCTGGCCATCATCGCCATGATGAGTTATTAAAATCAAAATGTCTTTCCATTATTTCTGAACATCTGCTGGGCTTTGGACCTACCTTGGCGCATGAAAAGCTCAGCAGCATGTTTGACCTGAATATCCCGGTAGAAACGGTTCGGCGCTGGATGATGGCCAATGACCTCTGGATTCCGCGATCCAAGCGCCTTAAACGTCCATATCAGCCACGTTATAACCGGGATTGCTTCGGTGAGC
>NZ_VPDG01000057.1:0-1393 GCF_013417805.1 Acinetobacter sp. YH12226
GTAATGCCAGTCAGTTAAGCAAAAAAAGTTAAAATGCTGTAAAAAGAGCGTATGTAAATACGCTCTTTTTTTATGAATTTATCTCAGAATCTAGATTTAACATTAAAACAAACCCTACCTTCACTTTCACAATTCAGTGAATTGATTGATTTAAACTGGATTGAAGATTGCTTAGACCAAACAGGTAAAGCATCAATTCGAAAAAGAAAACTGCCTGCTGAACATGTTGTTTGGCTGGTAATAGGACTTGCTCTATTTCGAAATCAACCGATTTGGTATGTGGTTCAACAATTGCAACTTGTTTTCGGTACGGCAGAATACTGTGTACCGAGTGCATCAGTACAAGCAAGACAACGCTTAGGCTTAGAACCCATGAGTGCTTTATTTTCGACATTAAGTCAGGCATGGTTTAAAGACTCACAACAACAATATAGCAACTTTCACGGTCTATGCGTTTGTGCTGTAGATGGTGTGGTTTGGTCTATGCCTCATACAGAAGAAAACTTTAAGCACTTTGGTTCATCCAAAGGCAAAACAGCAGCTGCACCTTACCCACAAGTTAGAGTGACTTGCCTGGTGAATACCAATACCCATGAAATGATTGATGCCCAAATGGGCAGTATGGATCAAGGTGAATTAACCTTAGCCAGTCAATTAAAAGCACCAGTTCGCAGTATTACCCTATTTGATCGTGCTTACTTCTCTGCTGATTTTTTAGTGAGCTGGCAATCTCAGGCAGAAGAGAGTCATTGGTTGATGCGAGCAAAGGACAACCTGCGTTATGAAGTGATTCATCATAATGCGGCCCATGACTTTCAGATCAAAATGCTTGTTTCAGCAAGAGCAAAAAAGATAAATCCGTCATTGGGTGACTATTGGGAAGCACGTTTAATTGAAGTTGAATATGCAGGAAAAATAAGACGTTACATTACATCATTAACAAATTCTAAAGTTTATCCATTCAAAGACCTTGCAATGCTTTATATCCAGCGTTGGGAAATAGAAATGTGTTATCGGGAAATTAAAAGTGATTTACAGGATGCAAGGATTTTAAGAAGCAAACAACCTGATTTGGTCTATCAAGAATTGTGGGGGGTATTTATTGCATATAATATCTTAAGAAGACAGATGAGGTTTATCGCTGAACATGCAAAGGTGAGTCCTTTAAGGATCAGTTTCCATATTGCATCTATGAGTATTATCAATATCTTAAGGCACACACCTTTAGAATCAGCAGGAAACCTACCCAAACATTTAGCGCAATTATTTGAACAATCTAAAATATTTGTATTACCTGAAAAAAGGCAAAGGCAATGTCCGCGAGTAGTGAAAATTAAAGCACAAAAATATCCAAGAAAATGCCAGTCAATTTCTTAACTGACTGGCATTACCT
>NZ_VPDG01000058.1:0-1320 GCF_013417805.1 Acinetobacter sp. YH12226
AGTACCAGCGTACGGCCCACAGAATGATGTCACGCTGAAAATGCCGGCCTTTGAATGGGTTCATGTGCAGCTCCATCAGCAAAAGGGGATGATAAGTTTATCACCACCGACTATTTGCAACAGTGCCAAGCGCGGTGTCCGGAATTTCAGGTTTGTGTCTCTACAAAGACTAACTATCAGAAAAACTCATCGAGCATCAAATGAAACTGCAATTTATTCATATCAGGATTATCAATACCATATTTTTGAAAAAGCCGTTTCTGTAATGAAGGAGAAAACTCACCGAGGCAGTTCCATAGGATGGCAAGATCCTGGTATCGGTCTGCGATTCCGACTCGTCCAACATCAATACAACCTATTAATTTCCCCTCGTCAAAAATAAGGTTATCAAGTGAGAAATCACCATGAGTGACGACTGAATCCGGTGAGAATGGCAAAAGCTTATGCATTTCTTTCCAGACTTGTTCAACAGGCCAGCCATTACGCTCGTCATCAAAATCACTAGCATCAACCAAACCGTTATTCATTCGTGATTGCGCCTGAGCGAGACGAAATACGCGATCGCTGTTAAAAGGACAATTACAAACAGGAATCGAATGCAACCGGCGCAGGAACACTGCCAGCGCATCAACAATATTTTCACCTGAATCAGGATATTCTTCTAATACCTGGAATGCTGTTTTCCCGGGGATCGCAGTGGTGAGTAACCATGCATCATCAGGAGTACGGATAAAATGCTTGATGGTCGGAAGAGGCATAAATGCCGTCAGCCAGTTTAGTCTGACCATCTCATCTGTAACATCATTGGCAACGCTACCTTTGCCATGTTTCAGAAACAACTCTGGCGCATTGGGCTTCCCATACAATCGATAGATTGTCGCACCTGATTGCCCGACATTATCGCGAGCCCATCTATACCCATATAAATCAGCATCCAGGTTGGAATTTAATCGCGGCCTCGAGCAAGACGTTTCCCGTTGAATATGGCTCATAACACCCCTTGTATTACTGTTTATGTAAGCAGACAGTTTTATTGTTCATGATGATATATTTTTATCGGCACTGTTGCAAATAGTCGGTGGTGATAAACTTATCATCCCCTTTTGCTGATGGAGCTGCACATGAACCCATTCAAAGGCCGGCATTTTCAGCGTGACATCATTCTGTGGGCCGTACGCTGGTACTGCAAATACGGCACTGTTGCAAAGTTAGCGATGAGGCAGCCTTTTGTCTTATTCAAAGGCCTTACATTTCAAAAACTCTGCTTACCAGGCGCATTTCGCCCAGGGGATCACCATAATAAAATGCTGAGGCCTGGCC
>NZ_VPDG01000059.1:0-1315 GCF_013417805.1 Acinetobacter sp. YH12226
TCTTCATGCTGTTGTTGGATATGATTCAGAACAGCACCCAACCGTTTATTCTCAACAATCTCTCGCTGATTCAGCTGACTTAATTTATCGAAGAGGCTGTAATTGATCTTTCGGCCATCATGCATGAGGGCTACAGTACCATCCGGGTATTCCAGGAACTCAAGATACTTACCGATCAACCTTTGATTTTCTTCGGTGTTTTCCAGGAGATATACGCATTTATCATAAGTAATCGTCAGGCTATTCGTGACTCTGCGGGGTTCACGCCAAGTAAAAATATCATCTAATTCTTCGGCTGTTTCAGTGATAGGCCGATGTAGATCCTTAGGATTAAAAGCCATCTTGGCGAACTTCTGATTGAACTGCTCAATGAAGCAGGGTAGCCAGGCATTAGCTTGCTCAATCGAGCTGATACCTTCCAGACGCATCTCCTTGATCAGACGGTCCTGAAGGGTTCTGTTGGCACGTTCCACACGGCCTTTGGCCTGTGGTGAATTGGCGAAGATGATATCGATATTCAGGGTACTGAGTACGCGTCCAAACTGGGTAATCTTGGTGTCTTTCTTGCTGCTTTGATTCACCCTGAAGACTGAATGTTTGTCGCTGTAAAATGCCAACGGCTTACCATGCTGCTCAACATACAAGCGTGTTGAAATCATATAATCAAAGGCTGATTCTGATTCACAGAAGCGTAAATGCTGCAATTTTCCTGTAGCATCATCGATAAACACCAGCAGACAGCATTTAGCAGCGCGTCCTTCAAACCAGTCATGATATGAGCCATCAATTTGGATCAGTTCACCAAAGCAATCCCGGTTGTAACGAGGCTGATACGGGCGTTTCAGGCGCTTGGATCGAGGAATCCATAAGTCAGCTGCAATCATCCAGGAACGCAGGGTTTCTACTGAAAGATCGAATCCATGTACGGTGGTGAGCTTTTCATGCGCTAAAGTGGGTCCGAAACCATGGAGTTGGTCAGAAACAATATTGAGGCACTTGAGTCTGAGTTCTTCAGGAAGTTTGGAATTGCTGATTTGGCCACGACCGGCATGGGCTAATGCAGCGGGACCTTGAGCTTTGTATTTCTGCAGTAAGCGTCTGATCTGACGTTCTGAAATATGAAGTAGCTGAGCAGCCTGGGATTGAGTTATGCGTTGATCGCAGATTTCCTGCACGACCGACAATCGTTTAAGTTCTTTATCCGACATAGACACCAACATATCAAACCGTCCGCTAACGAAATTGCAAAAGTGCATATTCTAAAAGCGGACATTTTTACTTTGGAGAAACCGGACATTTCTATTTTGGAGTTACA
>NZ_VPDG01000060.1:0-1278 GCF_013417805.1 Acinetobacter sp. YH12226
TGAACCGTACCGGGTTTGTCGGAGAGTCAATATTCTGAGAGACTACCCCGATGACAAAATTAAAATATACCCCTGAAATCAGAGAAAGAGCGGTTCAATTATTGATTGAATCTGAAAAAGATTATCCTTCTACTTGGGCTGCAATCACAGCAATTGCGCCTAAGATTGGTTGTACTCCTGAAACACTTCGTGCCTGGCATCAAAAGCATTTAGATCAGCAAAATCCTATTAAAGTACAACAGATATCTGATCAAGAAAAAATGAAGCAAATGGAACGTGAAATTAAAGAATTAAAGCGTGCCAATGAAATTCTACGTAAAGCAGCCGCTTTTTTCGCCCAGGCGGAGCTCGACCGCCCACACAAATAATGGTGGATTTCATCCATAACAATAAAGATCGATATGGTGTTGATGCGATTTGTAGGATTTTACCGATCGCAGCTTCAACCTATTACCGAACTTTAGATCTCGCGGACAATCCAGAACATCGAGCGAAACGAGATCTACATGATGAGCATCATGCTGAACAAATTAAACGAATTTGGAAAGAAAGTTCAGGTCGATATGGTGTGCGTAAGGTCTGGCAACAATTGAAACGTGAAGGTTATGTTATCGCACGTTGTACAGTTGCTCGATTGATGCAGAAGCTAGGTATACAAGGTGTTTGGCGTGGTAAGAATAAACAAACCACCCGTAGCCGAGATGATCAAAAAAGAGCAGATGATTTAGTGAAACGTAATTTTAATGCTGATCATCCTGACCAACTGTGGGTGAGTGACTTTACGTATATTCAAACTCATTCAGGCTGGGTCTATACCGCCTTTATTATTGATGTGTTCTCACGAGCAATTGTTGGATGGAAAGTATCGACACGGATGAATACAGATATGGTGCTCGATGCATTAGAGCAAGCCTTGCACGATCGAGGCATGCCAAAGAATGTGATTCATCATTCCGATAGAGGTGTTCAATATCTTTCTATTCGCTATACCAATCGTTTAGAAGCAGCAAATTTACGAGCATCAGTCGGTACAACTGGTGATTCATACGATAATGCTCTGGCTGAAACGGTGAATGGCTTATACAAAACAGAGGTGATTGAATATTTAAAAGCAGATTGGCAAGGTTTAGCAGATGTACAACTTGCGACACTAAACTGGGTAGATTGGTTCAATAAAAAGCGTGTACACAGTGCACTGGGTTATGTATCGCCTTTTGAGTTTGAAGCAATGTACTATGATAAGATTAACCCGTTAGGTCAGGTGGCCTAACTTAAATA
>NZ_VPDG01000061.1:0-1222 GCF_013417805.1 Acinetobacter sp. YH12226
GGTGAATGGATAAATTACGCAGAATAACTTTCAACTTTTGCCAGTGTTGATCTGTCAGCATGGTACGAGGCATAGCGAATAGTAAAATTGGGTTTGGCGATTTGATTTTACTACTTCGCTATTTTTTAAGCTAAAAGTGTCAACACACCCTAATGACAAAATATAAGACTTCTACCTCTGAAAATTATAAAAAATCAATTTTTTTGATTTTTAAAGAATGAGGATATAGTATTTGTAAAATTACTTAGCTGCTTAAAACTTAATTCTAATTGGTTAATAGGTGAAAAATGAAATTAGCAGAAGCTCTCTTACTTCGAAGTGATCAACAAAAAAAAATTATTTCACTAAAACAACGTATCAATGCAAATGTATTGGTACAAGATGGTGATAAACCATCTGAAGATCCAAATGAACTACTAAAACAAGTATTTGCTTTAATTCAAGAATTTCAAAAATTAAGTTATGCAATTCATGAAACTAATGCTTTAACAAAATTAAATGATGGTCGTTCTTTACTTGCTTTATTGACTTTGCGTGATGAATTTGTAGAACAGCACAAAACCCTAACTGCAGCAATAAGTAATACATCTCGTGAATCTGATCGTTATAGTACGCGGGAAATAAAGTGGCATAAAGTTATTCCAGTTTCATCACTACAAAAACAAGCTGATGATATTAGTCTTAAATTACGTGATTTAAATGTGTTGATTCAGTCGAGTAATTGGAAAATTGATTTGATTGATGCCTAATAGTCCTTTAGATATAATCAAGTTGAACATACTGGGCGAGTACAAGATCCCTTACTTCCACAACATAGGATTGTAAATAAAGTGTAGTGGCTTGCAAAGCAAGTGGATAAGCTTAAAATTTTAAGTACAAATCAATCCATCACTTGGCATAACTCAAATCTTTGTGCGAACAAAGTTACATGTTACTTATAACTACCATGTACTGACAGTATGTTCACCTCAATTACTAAAAATAAAGAAATGAGCAAGCACCAGCTCAACTACATTTCTATTTTTAATTCGGTTCGGCTTTGTTGCATAACGAGCTGAAAGACAGATTTTGAAAACAGCAGATTCAAATCACAAGTTGAACCGTACCGGGTTTGTCGGAGACTTTTTTATTTAAGTTAGGCCACCTGACCTAACGGGTTAATCTTATCATAGTACATTGCTTCAAACTCAAAAGGCGATACATAACCCAGTGCACTGTGTAC
>NZ_VPDG01000062.1:0-1168 GCF_013417805.1 Acinetobacter sp. YH12226
TACGTTGTCGGCAGCGGGCCAAAAAGGAATACGTCCATGCCCATCGAGGTGAAACCGGCTGTGAGCGCGGGTTCAAGCATATAGCCCGACAGGCGCGTATCCTTGCCGATCACGACACGATGGCGGTGGTCACCGCGACGAAAGACACGGCCAGCCGCCATGCCGACGCGCAAGGCGGTTTCCGCCGTCATCGCGCCTTCGTTGGCTTTGCCACGAATACCGTCTGTGCCGAAATATTTGCGCACCATAAGGTCGATTATCCTGTCGTCGGGTCGCCCTCAAAGGGGACATGCCTGCTGAACCGCGAATATAGAGAAATATCCCGAATGTGCAGTTAACGAATTCTTGCGGTTTCTTTCAGCGCCGCCAATACCGCCAGCCCGTCGCGCAAGGGGCGCGGCTCGTGTGTGCGGATGAAGTCAGCTCCACCTGCGGCGGCGGCAAGCTCTGCAGCGAGTGTCGCGGCCCCGACATCCCCCGGACCACGGCCTGTGAGCGCGCGCAGAAAGGATTTGCGCGAAACAGACAGAAGCACCGGCAAATCGAAGCGCAGCCGCAATTCATCGAACCGCGCCAGCACCGAGAGCGAGGTTTCGGGAGCAGCCCCCAGAAAAAACCCCATGCCGGGATCAAGGACAAGGCGGTTGCGTTTGATACCGGCACCCGTCAGCGCCGCGATGCGCGCGTCAAAGAACGCCGCAATGTGATCCATGATGTCGCCAGCGGGTGCCTCGCGCCGATCTGCCTGCCCGTCTTGCACCGAATGCATAACGACGAGTTTGGCAGATGATTTCGCCAATTGCGGATAGAACGCAGCGTCTGGAAAACCGCGAATATCATTGAGATAGGCCACACCACGCGACAAGGCATAGGCTTGCGTCGCGGGTTGATAACTGTCGAGCGAGACGGGAATGCCATCTGCCTTGAGCGCGTCCAGCACCGGCGCGATACGCGCGATTTCTGTGTCGGACGAAACAGGCGCGGCGTCGGGATTGCTGGATGCCGGACCGAGGTCGATCACATCTGCCCCCTCGGCCATCAGCTTACGCGCCTGCGCAATGGCTGCGTCTGGCGCCAGATACCGGCCTCCATCGGAGAAACTGTCCGAGGTTATGTTGACGATGCCGAAAATGATGAGCGATTTATTCATGGGGGCTTCTATAATAAT
>NZ_VPDG01000063.1:0-1139 GCF_013417805.1 Acinetobacter sp. YH12226
GATTATGCAGTTACTTTAGCAACTACACCAGCACCCACTGTACGACCGCCTTCACGGATCGCAAAACGTAGACCTGGGTCCATTGCGATTGGGTGGATTAGCTCTACTGACATCTCAACGTTGTCACCAGGCATAACCATTTCCACGCCTTCTTTAAGCGCGATCGCACCAGTTACGTCCGTAGTACGGAAGTAGAACTGTGGACGGTAACCGTTAAGGAATGGAGTGTGACGACCACCTTCTTCTTTAGAAAGTACGTATACTTCCGCATCGAATTTAGTGTGTGGCTTGATCGCACCTGGTTTAGTCAATACTTGACCACGTTGTACGTCTTCACGCTTAGTACCACGAAGAAGAACACCACAGTTCTCGCCCGCACGACCTTCGTCAAGAAGCTTACGGAACATTTCTACGCCGGTTACTGTAGTAGTTTGAGTATCACGGATACCAACGATTTCTACAGACTCACCTACTTTAACGATACCAGTCTCTACACGGCCAGTTACTACTGTACCACGACCAGAGATTGAGAATACGTCTTCAATTGGCATAAGGAATGGAAGGTCAATTGCACGCTCTGGCTCTGGAATGTAAGAGTCAAGTGCTTCAACAAGCGCAACTACCGCTGGCTCGCCGTATTGGCTGTCATCACCGTTAAGCGCAAGAAGAGCAGAACCACGGATCACTGGAGTGTCATCACCTGGGAAGTCGTAAGTAGAAAGAAGTTCACGAACTTCCATTTCAACTAGCTCAAGAAGCTCTTCGTCGTCTACAAGGTCGCATTTGTTCAAGAATACAACGATGTAAGGTACACCTACCTGACGAGAAAGCAGGATGTGTTCACGAGTCTGTGGCATAGGACCATCAGTCGCAGCACATACAAGGATCGCGCCATCCATCTGAGCAGCACCAGTAATCATGTTTTTAACATAATCGGCGTGGCCCGGGCAGTCTACGTGAGCGTAGTGACGAGTTGGAGAATCGTATTCTACGTGTGAAGTATTAATTGTAATACCACGTGCTTTTTCTTCTGGTGCAGAGTCGATTGCAGCGTAGTCTTTCGCTTCGCCACCGAATTTCTTCGCACATACAGTTGCAATTGCAGCTGTTAAAGTTGTTTTACCATGGTCAACGTGACC
>NZ_VPDG01000064.1:0-1039 GCF_013417805.1 Acinetobacter sp. YH12226
GGCTTTGTTGCACAAAGCTATTCTTGAGGGCTTCTTTAGCAATATAATTTCCAGATGAAGAAGCCTGCACCTAAAACTTACCGTACAACCAATTGGTCCTCGTATAACCAAGCTTTAATCAAGCGAGGAAATATTTCAATCTGGTTTGATCCTAAGACCCAATGGTATGCACAACCACAAGGCAAGCACGGACGAAATCAAACTTATTCCGATACAGCGATTCAATGCTGTTTAATGATCAAATCTCTATTCCGTCTTTCTTTACGTATGGTCACTGGCTTTGCTCAAAGCCTGATTAAACTCTGTGGCTTGAATTGGACAGCACCAGATTACTCCACCCTCTGTAGACGACAAAAGCATATTGATATTGCGATAAGCTATCAGAAAAGTCGTGATGGGTTACACCTACTCGTCGACTCTACGGGTTTAAAATTTTTAGGTGAAGGTGAATGGAAGCGTAAGAAACATCAGCCTGAATACCGTCGGCAATGGCGTAAACTGCATATTGGTATAGATGCTGAAACACTGCAAATACGTGCCGTTCAGCTTACGACAAATAATGTCAGTGATTCACAAGTACTAGGTGATTTACTGGATCAAATCCCACCAAATGAGCGAATAGATTCTGTCTATACCGATGGGGCGTACGACACGAAGTGCTGCAGACAAGTGATTTCAGATCGTCAAGCACATGCAGTAATTCCACCCAGGAAGAATGCCAAGCCCTGGAAAGATTCTAAAATCAGTTCAATAGAACGAAATGAGTTACTTCAAACGGTTAAGCATTTAGGCAGAACCCTATGGAAAAAATGGTCGGGCTATCACCGTCGCAGTTTGGTGGAAACCAAGATGCATTGCATCAAATTATTAGGAGATAAGCTGACGGCAAGACATTTTCAAAGTCAGGTCAATGAAGTTCATGCGCGTGTGGCAGTTCTGAATAGATTTACGGAATTAGGTAGACCTCACACCCAAGTTGTCACTTAAATTTGAATGGATTGGGGAAAACTCAGCTTTTGAATGTTTATGCAACAAAGCC
>NZ_VPDG01000029.1:0-2710 GCF_013417805.1 Acinetobacter sp. YH12226
AAAGAAATTTTCTATCACATAACTCCCTTGCATTTACATAAGATCATAAGTTTTATAAGTTATGTAACTTTATACATTTATATTAATTGCAGAGTATTGTAATAGTTTTCAAGTAAAACGGACATTTCTCAATTAAGACTTAGTCATAACACTAGGGTTAAGGAGTTTTCTATGGAATGTATCGAAGTTATTGCATCGGTGTAATCTCATCGACGTTATTCAGGTGGGGAAAAGCCTGGTTTGGTCAAGATGATCATGCCTTCTCTGATTTATATTTTTCTTTATAGCCCACTTTTAATAAATCAGAATAATACTTTTTTACCTTTTCTGGGTCGAGAAGTTCAAGTGAAATCCTTTCTTTAAACTCTTCGATCTCTTCGCCTACATTGGCATATTTCCCCCCAAATTCAGGATATTTGATAAGGTCACACAATTTTTGAGCGAAAAATATAGATTGTTTTGGTGTCAACTGATATGTCGGTTTCAGGATCTTATCACTAACAATTAAGGAATCTTTTTGATTAAAAGAAAATTCAATATGTGTAATTCTTCTTCCTTCTTTTTTCTGATCATAACTAACGTCGATATCAGTAAATTTATTAATTTGATCTATGGCAACCGTCAATACACGCTTTTTAAAATCGCCCATAGTTTTATATTCATTTTCAAGTAGACCTAACTTATCACGCAATTCAACCATACTTGTATATAGCTTGCCTTTGCTGCGCCATCTAATCAAAAGTTCATACAGCCGTATAGCGTATACGCTAGATAATTGGGAAATTTGCTTTAATTCATAACGAGTAAACTTTTCTTCAAGTTTTACAAAAAGCTGTAAAATATCAGGAGCAAAAATTAGTTGAGCACATGCAGCTTCTTTAACATAACCAACTTTTGATACCCAACGGCTTTTATAGACCGCAGGCTTACCCGTAACAGGATCTATAGTCTTATAGGTAAGTCTACGTTCGAATAAGTTATCACACGCTCCCTGAAGAGCTTCATAGGCAGCTTGACGACCTAAATTAAAGTGTTTCATATATTCAGATGCATGTATTGTTAGCAATGTATCCGATGTAAGCTCTTTTTCAATTTCACGAGCTGCAATAATTGCAACTAAAATTAAGCGTTGTTCTGACAAAGTCAACGCATAAGATGCTTCAATTAAGTTATTATCTTTATAAATTAAATTCGCCATATTCTGATCAAAGAAATAAAACACCATTAGTGGACAATACCACTTAATGTCCATCAATGGAAGATTTTTTTGTGTCAGGAAAACGCCCACTTATGTCAGGAAAATGTCAATTTAGATAAAGGAAAACGTCCACTTATTGTCAGGAATATGTCAATTTAGATAAAGGAAAACGTCCACTTATTGTCAGGAATATGTCTATATAAATCCTCTGAATGCTATACACTACAAGAGATACAGGAGGCTTATAAAAATAAATTTAATAAATATATATAAATTTAAAAATACATTAACTTGTGGATAACTTGATTTTTAAATTTATTTTTCACAATAGTTGATTAAGGAGATTAAAACTTATACATTATTGTTAATAAAATTACGTAACTTGCATAACTTATGATTATTTTAATAGGTGGTGAAAAAGGTGGAGCTGGTAAAAGCTGCCTTGCCCAAAACTTAGCAGTTTATTTACAGATAAAAAATAGAGATATTCTTCTTCTAGATGCAGATCCTCAAGGTACAACAACTGATTGGATCAAAGAACGTGATGAAAATGAAGATTTAAAAAATATCCCATCTGTACAAGCTTCAGGCAATATTCGTCAAGTTTTAAAAGATTTATCAAAACGATATGAAGATATTGTTATTGATGCTGGAGGACAAGATTCAGAAGCTTTACGTTCCGCTATGACAATAGCAACACATATGTTACTGCCTTTTAGGCCTAAACGTAGAGACTTAAAGACTTTAGATCATATGGAACAAATATTAAAACTGGCACAAGCAGTAAATCCAAACTTAAATGCAAGAGCAATCATTACACAATGCCCAACATTACCGTCACAAGTACAGCGAATTTTAGATGCTAAAGAAGCCTGTGTATCATTTGGAATAAAAGCCTTAGACCAAATCACGACAAATCGAAATGTTTATGATGATGCAGATGAAAATGGTTTGTCTGTTTTTGAGGTAACAAGTGATCTTAAAGCAAAAGCAGAAATTGAAGGGATAGCTCAAGAGTTTTTAGGAGTATAACTATGGCGGGTCTTAGTGGTTTAAAAAAGAAAATTGATGAGCTTTCAGATCAAGATAAACTGGTTGAAAATTTCATATCTGGAGCTGATAAAAGAGTTAAGGATTTAGAAGTTTCACAAAAGAAATTCGTTCGTTGTACCTTTTCTTTAAACCAAGAATTAAACGAGTTAATCGATGAGCTAATTATCAAAAGTAATAACGCTCGTGTTAACAGATCTAGTATTGTCAGAATTGCTTTAGAGTCCTTAGCCGAACAAAATTTAGAAGACTTTAGAGACTTAGTTAATAAAAAATTTAAATAAATTTAACAATATGGGCTATTTAATTCGCAGATTAAATAGTCTATAACTTCATAACTTCATAACTTCATAACTTCATAACTTCATAACTTCATAACTTCATAACTTCATAACTTCATAACTTCATAACTTCATAACTTCATAACTTCATAACTTCATAACTTCATAACTTCATAACTTA
>NZ_VPDG01000030.1:0-6751 GCF_013417805.1 Acinetobacter sp. YH12226
TCATATTGTAAAAATAGTGTTGGTGCATAAGTATTTTGTAAGATGCTGAATTTTAAAGTTTTATATTAAATCTAATAAAACTATATTTTTAAGTATTTGTGTAACAAAGCTAGCCCCCAAGGTGATCAAACTTTATTTTAATTTTTTTTCAGAATCTCAACTTTTGAAAAATTAATTTTTTTTATTTGGTAATGTCCGTTATTGATTACATGTCAAGTACACATAGCTGGTTACTTCATGATTAAGGAGTGAGCTAAAGACATGACTGTATTCAAAAATAACGCTTCAGAAGTTGAAGACCTATAAATGGAAAACCCTGATAGCGAAATCTTGTGGTGAAACAGCTATCAGGGTCGAAATAACAGAAACATCATACTATGTTCAAAACCAATCTACACAATTTTTTATTAAAGCTGGGTTACAACACAACAAAATTACCGTACAACTTTCATCCAGGAAAACAGTATCGTATACCGGGCATTGGGAAAAGTGCGAAAAACCGTGCCACCGCCATTACGCTGAAGAATGATGGAACGTATTTAATTTACGACCATTCTTGCGGTGCGAGCTATGTCTTCAATACTGAACGGACTTCAGACAAAAGCAAGCAAGATCCAGTCGAGCTTGAAAAGCGACATATTGAATTAGAAAAGCAGCGTAAAGCTGAAGAACAAAAGAAAATAATTCAATTCCAAACCAAAGCAAGTGAAGCTCAACTGATATGGAGTAAAGCCAAACCGTGCTCAGCGCATCCATATATGGACGTTGCTAGTATCAAGCCAATCAACGCAAGGACTCTACCCATCGTTAAGACGTCAGGTGGTCAGACGTTCATTAATCCGCTCATTGTTCCATTATTTGATGTTCATACGCATGAACTTGTAAATCTTCAATTCATTACTTTAGATGGACAAAAACGCCCGCTATCTGGTGCTCAGAGCAAAAACTATTATTTTGTGATTGAAGGTACAGAGCCAACCATATTTGTTGAAGGCTACAAAGATGCTTGCAATGTGTTCCACGCAACTGGTAGACGAGTTATAGCATGTATTTCGGCTGGGAAATTCAAAGAAGTTTATCCCGTACTTGGAAAGCTTTGCGATGTAATCATTGCTGATAATGACAATATTCTGAAAGCAGATCCGGACGATAAAACCCGCAAAGTCGTATTGTCTGAGCAAGTTGTAAAGGGTCGTGGTACTGGTCACAGAGTAGCGTATGAACTGAAAGCGAAGTTCTATCTTGCACCTAAATTGGGTTCTGATGCTGGCAGTATGACGCATGAAGAAATTAGAAATTTACTGCAACAAAAACTGACTTCAGACATTCCAGCTTATGATGTTTGGACGCAGTTAAAAGACGAGCCTTGCGCTATTGAAACAAAACTTTTGACCGATGCTTTGAGTACCGAAGAAGATAGCCATACATGTGCTGTATTTGCTTATCAGTACATCATGCGCAACTTGGTGCATGTTCCTTATAAGAAAAACTTAATCGAACTTCGAAACGAAATAGAGCCGTTCTGTGTGCATCGTGTTCATCCTGTCACTTTAGACAATATTATTCTCTATGCTCACAACAGAATTGAGTTAATGCAGATGCTTGGTCTGGATGCTGTCACTATTCGGGACCGAAAAAATCACAACCTGATTAAATTGGATTCTTTGGACCATTTCAGCTCGAACTATAAAGGCGTGTATTTAGTGAAAGCGCCAACAGGATCAGGAAAAACGCAAAAAGTAGGACGTCCGTTCCGCGATTGGTGCGGTCAGAATGGGCATCCATTTTTAACCATTGCACATTTGCGAAGCCTAATCCGTGAAATGGCGTCACGCTTGGACACGGCACATTATGAGGATGAGAAAAAAAGCATCATTGAAGCGCGCAAAATTGGTTTGGATGCTGCTTTAAGTCAATCCATCGGATCTCTGGCTGTATGCCTGCCAAGTCTAGCCAATCAGCTATTTAAGCCTTTCATAAAGGACTGTCAGCACATTTTTATTGATGAGATCAGCCAATTAATTGAAACCTTCAACAGCGACAAGTTATTCAATAAAACCGACATTGAATACGTTTATAACTTGCTGAAGGTCATCATTAAAAATGCAGAGTGCATCATTGTTGCAGATGCCAACATTAACTCAAAAACATTGGATTTTATCGAGTCGTGCCGACCAAACGAGCAATTCACTATCGTTGAAGTAGAACCCAAAGACGAAAGTAAGACAGTGTACCTGTATAACAGTTTTGCTGAATTACAGAGTTTTATGCTGCAACGTGTCATGGTCGAAAATCAAAATTTATGGATTACGTGCGATTCCAAAAGTCATGTGCAGGCACTTCACGCCATTCTCAGAGATTTGGATGTTAAAAGCATTGCGATTGTCGGAAATGAAAACATTAAAAAAGAAACAGCGGAATTTCTTAGCGATCCTGAAACCGAGTCACTAAAATATCAGGTTGTAATCTCTACAAGTGCGATCGCTTCTGGTGTATCCATTCAGCATGAGCAATTCATTCACGACAATGGAAAAGGGTATTTTGACTGCGTTGTTGGATTTTTTACTGGGTCGAGTATTCAACCGACTGACGCATATCAAATGATCGGCCGTGTGCGTTACGCTACTGACTTCCACATTTTTGCCGATCAAAGCAAACGCTATACTATGAATGTGTTGGACATTCTACAAGGGAAACAGCAAGCGAGTATTCTGGAAGGGAAAAAAGCAAAAATCACGGAGTTTTCACTATTTAAAACTGAACTTGAAAATATCCGTGAAACCCGTCGTTCTAATTTCGCAAATAACTTGATATGGATACTTGAAAGCAAGCTATTCAACATTAAGCGAGTGCAAAAATTCGATGCTTCAGAACATACTGAATTTTTTAAACATACTAAAAAAGCAGTCAAAGAAGCCAAGCGAGAGCTGATCAAAACTGCATACAAGATCAATGATGAAACTGCATCCAGACTTCAGCGCAAAGAGTTTTTATCTGAAGCTGAAGCCAACGCGCTGCAAGCATACAAAATGCGGTCTAAGCTCGGTCTTGATTACGTTACAGAATTAACTGATGAACACTTTGATATTGATATAGGTCAATTGATACGATTCAGTGCTTTTATGGGTCGATACAAGCCAAGTAACGATAAGAGTAAGGATTTAGCGATTAGACGCTACCATGAAGCGATGGGGAAAATTTATAAGTTGGCATTTGATGGCGTGGAGCTACAACCCAATGCGGTGTTTACTGAAACAAGTGCGAAGGCACTGCTTCAACAGATTGAAAAATACAGACTTGTACTTGCTTCAATTGGTGCAATTCCGACTCGTTTTGGTGCGCAGTCGTGGAAAACTTCCGAATATGCAGTGCGAGATTTGAACGAAGTTTTGAAGCATATAGGAGTTAAATCCAAATATGTTAGAAATCCATTCAAGCCGCGTTTGAAAAGAAAATTAAGTGTTGAGATGCCCAATAATCTATATATAAGAATAGAGCCATCTCAACAGATAATGGATGAATACGCTTATAAAATTGATCCTGATAATTATTTGCTGATGCAGCAACTTGCTGAAGCTGTTAAACGTCCTGATTTCGTTTCATCGGATGATGTAAAGATTGATATTCAGTCAGTAACACTGGTTACTCATGCAACTGAGCAGCAGCTTGCGATCCAGCCAAGCAATGATGTCGTATTCATTGATGTGATGAAAGAACTGATGCGCTCGGACTTAACTCTTGCTGATTTTTATCGCTTGAAAGATTACGCAGAGTATTTACCGAAACTGCACGTTTCTGCTGACAGTGCTCAACAGGTATCAGAGTTGGATTTAATCAATTCAATGATCAGTAGTAGGGCGTCGATTTTATAGCCTAAGCACTAATTCTTAGGCTATTTTGGCGATCAAGGCTAGAAAGACATTATTGATATAATAGAGCTCTTTCATAAATCAAAAGTGATCACATTTTGGTTAATCTTTACACCATAAATTGTTGAGCATTCGTGCATAATTTAAGGATGAAATACATCGATTCAAAGCAGCTTTCTGAAACTGCTTAATAAATGGCTTGAGCAACAAGACGAATTAATTTACCGTCTCGGGGATTACCTTAGTTTATCGTTATTATTCTCTAATTCTTTTAATTTCTTGAATCTAAAATCTTTTGCACATTGAATAAATTTCTCAGTCTTTTTTTCATATAAAGAATGAGCAGATTCACCAAAAAACTCTATAAGATAATAATAATGATCATTTTTATACTTAAAGTAAGAATAAACTAAATAACTGTCACTGGTACAGTGCCACTGAGCATAGCCATATCCTTCTTCATCTTCCCAAATACTATCTTCTTGTCTCAAATGTACATGCTGAATTTCTTCTTTTTGAGCATTTTTTGAAAACTTATCAAATCTATCTCTTCCAAAATATTCAGATGCAGGTTGATCTCTTTCTTGAACATTTCTAGATGGAGCAGGATGTTCTCTGTTTCGGCTAGCTTGCTTGTATATAAGAAATTGATCAGCAATAAAATTTAATTCATTGCTGATTCCCATTTCTTCAGCATCATTTTCTAATTCTTCAGAAATCTCTACATAAATCATTTTTATGCTTGAGTTTCATGAGTAGAATTTAATAATTTCTCATTACCTCTAGCTGTTAGCATACCTACCGCTCTAAAGAAACTAGCTTGCTTCTCACTATTTAAAGGTTTGGCAACAACTTTTCGTGGTTTTCCACGACGGATAACTACTGCTTTAGTTACCATATTGAATCTCCTTTAGATCCATAAAAGTTATTTCATATGGAATATATACTAGCATAAATCATTACCAGTTCACTCTTATTATTTTTTCGCTATTAGCGAAAAAATATTTGCTAATAGCTAAAAAAAATGTATGATGAATAAGTTACTTCTTGTTGGATAATCACCCATTTTTGTTATTTGAGTATTTAAATACTCGGAGGTTTAACCACCTCAAATTTCGGGGGGATATGGCTCTTGATGACATGTAGAGATCTCAATGATCGATATGCGGTAAGACTATAATTCCATCGATATGAGTGCCACACGCAATGGAGCGTGTGGCACTTTTTGAAGAGTCAAGTGCTGAACACCAGAGTATTTTTCTTCCTAGCGTAAATGGGGCCAATTTTGGTCGTTAAGGAAGATTCAAATGAAATATTTAAGTAACGTTCAGCAGCCATCTAAAGTTGAGAATAAGGCTAATAAACCCAAGCCTCCAAAAGGTTGGAAGTGGATTAAACTTATTCTAGTAGTGTTGCGGTTTATTCTAAAACACATCCTTCAAGAGGATGATTTAGGAAACTAAATTCTCCCTTGGAGAACACTTCTTTAGGTGGTTCTCTTTTTAAAAAGCTTATTAGAGGTCTTTTAAATGCTTAATGATGCACTACTTACCATGAGGAAGTATCATCGCATATCTCAAACAGAATTATCTCAATCTCTAGGCATTTCTAACTCTTACTTATCTGAAATTGAAAGTGGTAAGAAGAAACCAACTCTAGAGTTACTAGATAAATATTCTGAATATTTTGATATCCCTGTTTCTTCCTTAATGTTCTTCTCGGAAAATATGGATAAACGTGACACTTTATCAGGAAAATTTCGTTATTTTGCTGGTAGTAAAGTAATCAAACTTATGAACTGGTTAAGTGAAAATGGAAAATAGTCAACCTTCTGATTATGCAAAATATGTATACGAATTAGAGTTACTGAACTCACCGTTATTTCATATTACAAGCAAGAAGCGACTAGCTATTTTATTATGTTCATCTATTAAAGAACTGAACCATATTGTTCGTTCAAAAAATCAGATGTATCAATATTTTAATGAAAATAAGACTGATGATAGTGGAAACATTATTAAAGTCCGCCCTATTCAAAATCCTCATGATAGATTGAAGCAGATCCATTCCAGAATTGGGAAATTTTTGGGTAACTTGAAAGCTCCTGATTATTTACATTCAAAACGTTCTAAATCTGCAATTTCGAATGCAAAAGCGCATGTCGGTCTTAAGGGGCATACGCTAAATATTGATATTACTGATTTTTATCCTTCTACTTCTAAGGCTAAAGTGCAATCTTTTTTTGGATATACTCTTCAATACCCAACTGATATTGCTAAATATATATCTGAAGTCTGCACTGTAAATAATTGCCTTCCTACAGGTAGCCCATTAAGTTCAGCATTAGCTTTCTGGGCTAATAAATCCATGTTTGATGAAATTTATAGAATGGCTAAAAGTCGCTCTATAACTATGACTGTTTATGTTGACGATATTTCGTTTACAGGAAAGGCCGTCAATCAAAACTTTCTAAATAAAATTATTCAAATAATAGAGAAATATCAGCATAATATTAAACAAGAAAAAATTAAATTTTTTCCTGAAAATAGCATTAAATTCGTCACTGGGGTGGCAATAGTAAATGGTAGTTTACAACCTGCTCATAGGCATTTCCGAGATATTAGACAGCTTAAAAAAATTGATAATAATATCCAAGCAGCTCTACGATTAATAGGAAAAAATAATTATATAAAACAAATCATTAACCATGTCTAAAAATTCTATTTAACATAAAATCTCTTATTCGAAATTCATCTGTAACTCCAAAATAGAAATGTCCGGTTTCTCCAAAGTAAAAATGTCCGCTTTTAGAATATGCACTTTTGCAATTTCGTTAGCGGACGGTTTGATATGTTGGTGTCTATGTCGGATAAAGAACTTAA
>NZ_VPDG01000008.1:0-113940 GCF_013417805.1 Acinetobacter sp. YH12226
TTTGAACAATCTAAAATATTTGTATTACCTGAAAAAAGGCAAAGGCAATGTCCGCGAGTAGTGAAAATTAAAGCACAAAAATATCCAAGAAAATGCCAGTCAATTTCTTAACTGACTGGCATTACCTGATATAGGGGCTTTGAAAATCTTTCTGAAATTAATATTTTACCCAAGTAACACTGCGACCAATTACTGATACCCCGACATAACCACGCAAGGTCAGACGTTTGCCATTAGCACTTAAGCGTGCTTTGCCTTTATAAACTTTGCCACTGATCGGATCAAGTACTTTGCCATCATGGTATTCACGCGGCTTTTTCGGATCTGCCTTAAAATCCCAGATAAATGGCAGGCCTAGAAAAGGCTTGTTCTTGAGCTGACCTGGACATTTATGACAGATCCCCATTTTTTCTGCGCCAGGCAAGCTGCGTGTTTCGACAATTACCCCTTCATAACTACCATCTGCTTTCTTGCGAATTTCCACATCCGCACGAGAATAGCCCGATTGATCATCGATGGTTTTCCATTTACCCAATAATGGATCTTCATAGGCAAAGGCCAAGCTAGAAACTGCGATTAAACTCATCCCCATTACTAGAGTATTCAATAATTTTCTCATAACATACCTGTTAAATTGATGATGTATTCATTTTAGAATTATTGCTCTAATTTATTTTAAAAGCATAATTAAATCAAGAGTATGAACTGTGCAGTCTTTCTCATAATTTTTCGAAAATGATGAATATTCATGTTTTGTTAATGTGAATAATCTTATAATTTAACAGAGATTCTTAGATTGGATTCACAGGAGAGTTTGATTCAGGGAGTAGACGGGTTTTCTAATGTAGGGGAATACGCTTGATTGAGCTAGTCGACCAAGTGTTAAAATATAAAAAAAGCATCCCGGGGAATGCTTTTAAACTTAAGGATTCTAAGTACTTAGCTCAGGTGTTTACCAAATAGACCCAAGGCTTCTTCAGCCGTAAAGGTATATTGGCTATTACAGAACTGGCAGTCCATCTCGATCGGATTCTGGAATTCCAGCGTTTCACGGATCGACTCTACGCCGATTTGCTGTAAAGCGACTGCACAACGCTCTTTAGAGCAGGTACAACCAAACTTCAACACTTCCGTATCTGGCAGACGCACTTCTTCTTCGTTATATAAACGGTACAGAATATCAGTGGCTTGCAAACCGACTAACTCTTCAGTTTTTAGAGTCTCTGTGAGCATGGTCAGACGTGGCCATAGATCTTCATCTACCCGGCGTTGTTCTTCTTCACTATTACGTGGTAATAACTGAATCAGTAAACCACCTGCACGCTGATGGTCACTTGCCAGTACAATACGCGTCGGAATCTGTGCAGACAGGTCATAATACTGCATCAGACAGCCCGCCAGATTTTCTTTATCAAGGGGTACAATCCCCTGATAACGCTCACCAAATTCTGGTTCGATATTGATGAACAGAACCGGAGAGGTGAGTGATTTCAACACTGTACTACTGTCTTCACCGACCAGAAAGTGCGGATCTTCTTCATAGTCAGCCAGAGCGCGAACTTCACCCAAATGGTTACATTCAGCCATAGCCCATTTAAATGTGCCCGATGCCTGAATTTGCAGGCTGATACGCCCTTTAATCTTCAATGTGCTGGCCAGCAGTGCAGTGGCACTAAGCATTTCACCTAGCAGGATTTTAACTGCAGGCGCATAGTCACGTTGCGCTAAAATGGTTTGTAAAGCTTCTTCAAGATGCACCACTTCACCACGAACAGGGCTATCTTCAATAAAAAAGCGTTGGCGTAAATCAGACATAAAATTCTCCATAACCCTGCTTTAATGGTGTCATTATTGTAAAACACAAGTTAGGACAGTTCATCTCTTAACGTATCAATTCCTGCGCCGTTTGTATCCTGTTGCTGCGGTGTAGCCTGTTTTTGCACTTTATGGCGTTGATCCTGGGTAAACAGATGCTCCAGTTCAGCCAAACTGCTGCGCTGATTTTCATAATTTGGATGTTCATCCGGATCCAGATGATATTGACTATTGAGCAACTTTTCATCCTGTTCACGGAAGTTTTGAATCTGTTGCAGGCTTTCTTCCGGGTCAGGATTGAGCTGGGTTAATAAGGCTTGACTGAGTTCCAAGGCGGAAAGATAAGTTTCACGCCAGATATGTTTCACGCCCAAATCCTGCAATAAATGCACATGATGTCGATCACGGGCGCGGACCCATAAACAGGTTTCAGGATAATTCAGCCGCAGATGCCGCACGATCAGCATCGAGTCTTCAATATCATCAATGGCGACAATGACCTGTTGCGCCGTGGCAACCCCTGCCTGCATCAAGGCTGCCGGTTCTGTCGCATCTGCCTGATAGAAAGGGATGTCGTACTGCGCCAGAAGCTCAGTGGCTGGCACAGTGCTGTCCATGACACTAAAGGCGTGTTGCTGTTGCAGTAGAATCCGGGCGATGATTTGTCCGAAGCGACCAAAGCCAATCAGCAGGATTGGTGTATGGGCTTGAGGATTAATATCAGTTTCAAAAGTCGCTGCCAGATGATTGTGGCGATCCAGACGCGGTAAGATCTGACTGTGCAATAACCAATAAAATGCGGGGGTCAGCAGCAAGGAAAAACTCACCATCCACAGCAAGGGAGAGAGCAGATCAGCCGCAATAATCTGGTCGGAAACCGCAATCACCAGTGCCAGTAAGGCAAATTCGCCACCTTGTGCCAGACTGGCTGCTAACAAGGTGCTATTGCGCCAGCTATTTTGATGATAACGCGCCAATGCCAGGTTGATTGCAAACTTGCCCAAGATTAAAATGAGGGTGCCACCGAGAATCATCCAAGGGAAATTGAGCAGATCAGCTAAGTGCAGTGACATGCCCAGACTGATAAAGGCTAGGCCCATCAACAGACTCTGAAAAGGCCGAATCGCGCTTTCTACCGCAGGCCGGAAATCTGAATCTGCCAGTAAAATGCCGGCAAATAAGGCACCGAGAAATAGATTCAGGCCGAGGGTATTCATTAACACCAACAATGCCAAGGTCACCGCAATCGCTACAATCGCATGCAGTTCGTGACTGCCACTTTTAGCAATCCAGCGATACAACGGCTGCATCAAGTAACGATTACACAGGAACAGACCGCTTAACGTCGCGATGAGGGCAGCAAAGTAGGCCACGCCATGTTCGGTCGAGCGAATCCCGGCAAATAAGGGAATGGCTGCAATCACCAGAATGGCCAACAGAGCATGAATCAGCAGAATCGAATAGGCTTGCTGACCATAGCTGGTGGCGAACTGTTCCTGATGATTGAGATGTTGAATCACCAAAGTCAGGGCGGACAAACTGCCGGCGAGTCCAATTACAATGCTGGCGAGTAGGCTTTGCTGAAGGAAAACCCAGGCCATGAGCGTGAAAATCAGGGTGCTGATTAGTACCTGTAAAGCAGCCATCATCCACAGGGAGGGATTAATCTGCACAATGCGTTGTGGTCTGAGTTGCAGGCCGATCCAGAACATCAGTGCCATCAGGCTGACTTGCATGAAACTACTCATGACTTCGGGTGTCTGAATCAGGTGCAAAAGGCTTGGACTTAAGATGATCCCTGTTAACAGATAGCCCAGCACACTTGGCAATCTGAGCCTTTTACTCAGTGGCACTATCAACAGTGCAATGACCAGAACCAGTGTTATTTGTAACAGTATCGACATTTTCCTGCCCTAAATTTATTCTTGATCCAGACTTGCAGTTTCGTATTCCAGATCGATCCTCAGGCGCAATATCTTTTAGCTCAGTTCCTGAGGGTCGATGTCCAGCGTGAGCTTCATGCTAGAAGGTTTGTCCTGCAGCATGTTTTGCCACCAGCTACGCACATAGTAATGCAAACGTGGACGATCCGCTGACAATAGCACCATATGCGACTGATAGCGTCCGGCCTTACGTTCCATTGGCGCAGGAATTGGTCCCCAGATGTCCAGCGCCAGATCAGGATATTGCCTGAGGAGTGCTGCATGTTTCTGTAAGAATTCGGTATTTTGTGCCTGATCCTTGGATTCACAGCGAATCAGGATGGCATAACGGTAGGGCGGCATTCTGGCCATCTGCCGTTCTTTTAAGGTTTGCTGGGCAAATACGCGATAATTTTCATTGACCAGGGTATTCAGCAGGGCATGATCAGGTCTGAGGGTCTGTAGGTAAACATCACCCTTATGTTCACCACGGCCTGCGCGGCCTGCCACCTGCACAATCAGTTGTGCAGTCCGTTCAGTAGCACGGAAATCCACACTGAGCAGACCGGAATCGATATCCAGAATCGCCACCAGAGTGACATAAGGAAAATGGTGTCCCTTGGCCAGCATCTGGGTGCCGAGCAAAATGGCAGGTTCGCTTTTCTGAATCTTGTCATAAATTTTTTGCCAGCTGCCGACCCGACTGGTGGAATCGCGATCGACCCGAATCACCTCAAAATCCGGAAAGAGTTCATTCAGATGTTCTTCGACTTTGCCGGTGCCCATACCCAGTGTAACCAGTTCCTGATGCTGACATTGCGGGCAGTGTTCTGGCATGCGGTGAATAGTGCCGCAGTGATGGCAATGCAGATGCTGATAAGGCTGACGGTGTACAGTGAAGTTGGCATCACAGTGCGGACATTGTGCCTGCCAGCCGCAGCTGCCACAAATCAGAACGGGAGCATAGCCACGGCGGTTTAAAAAAATCAGCACCTGTTCCTTTTTCTCCAGACGCTTTTTGATGTCCTGAATCAATTGCAGGCTAATCCCATGCTGCTTCTGTGCGACTTTTAAATCCAGAATATGGATTTTGGGCATCAAGGCCGTACCGGCACGCTGGTTCAGCTCCAGTGCCTGCATCTTGCCATGTTGCACCAGCGCATAACTGTCAATACTTGGTGTGGCTGAACCTAAGATTACCGGACATTGCTGTAAATGGCCGCGGTACAGTGCGACATCTCGAGCATGATAGCGGAAGCCTTCCTGCTGTTTAAAGGACAGGTCATGTTCTTCATCCAGAATGATCAGGCCCAGATTCGGCATCGGGGTATAAATGGCAGAACGTGTACCGAGTACGATTGAGGCTTTGCCGGTTTCTGCCGACTGCCAGGCTTGTAGCCGTTTGGAATCATTCAGCCCGGAATGCAGCAACGCAATATGGCAATGAAAACGGGACTGAAAACGGCTGATGGTTTGCGGCGTCAGGCCGATTTCCGGCACCAGCACCAGCACCTGTTTGCCCTGTTTCAGTACCTGTTCCATGATCTGCAAATACACTTCAGTTTTACCGCTGCCGGTCAGACCATCCAGTAAAAAAGCTTGATATTGATTGCGATATTTTAATACCTGTTCGACTGCATGTTTTTGTTCAGGATTGGCAGTAAGCGGCATTTGTGCCAGCTGCATCGGCTGCGGATTGAAATCTTGTGGCTCCAGCACACAGGCGCAAATCTCTTTTTTCTCCAGCGCTTTTAAGGTCGCGGTTTCAATCCCGGCCATGTTCAGCACATTTTCAGTGGTCCCGACCGGATGCAGTTTTAAAATCCGGTAAGCTTCCTGCTGCTTGTCCGAACGGCGTACTTTGGCCTCGGCATCAGGGTCCAGTAATTTCCAGGTACGGGCCAGCAGGTTATAAGGCTTACCCTGACGCAACAGAGTCGGCAGGGCACTGTGGACGACTTCACCGATCGGAAACTGGTAATACTGCGCTGACCATGTCAACAAACTTAAAACTTTGGCATCTATAATGGCGCGTTCATCGAGCAGTTCGGTTACTGCCTTAAGCTTAAAGCGTGGGTCGAGAGGGGTGTCTGCAGGCAGTTTTTCGATAATCACCCCGACCAGATTCTGCCGACCAAACGATACCAGTACACGTGCGCCAATCTGCGCCTGTTCAAATTGTTCTGCACTCATTGTGTAATCAAAACAATCAAATACATGTACAGGTACAGCAACGCGTACGCGATAAAGTAGACTGGAATCGGTGTGAGAATTTTGCATATCTTGGGGTGGAGATCCTGAAGAAATTTCGTCGTGCTTAAAGTTCGATTATGTTAGAGTGAGCAGATAATTTATATCAAAGAATATGAATGATTTCGGTGGTCTGACGCAACAGCGTTAAGCAAAATTTTGGAAAATTAGAGCATTACAATGCCTGCATATCAGTTTATTGCGCTTGATGCTTCAGGAAAGCAGCAAAAAGGCGTGCTGGAGGGGGATTCTGCACGTCAGATCCGGCAACAATTACGGGATAAAGCACTTATTCCGGTCTCTGTTGATCCTGTCGAAAAAAAAGACCAGCAGCATCGTCGAAAATGGTTTGAAAAAAGCATCACCGCCTACGATCTGGCCCTCATGACCCGGCAGCTATCTGTGCTGGTCGCTGCCGCGATTCCGCTGGAAGAAGCCATCCGCGCCGTCGGCAAGCAAAGCGAAAAAGTGCATGTACAAAACCTGCTAATGTCGGTGCGCTCCAAAGTGCTGGAAGGGCATAGTCTGGCGCAGGGCTTGCAACAATCCGGACGTTTTCCCGAGCTGTATATTGCCACAATTGCCGCCGGTGAACGTTCCGGGCATTTAGACCTGATTCTGGACCAACTGGCAGACTATACCGAAAACCGCTTTGCCATGCAGAAAAAAATCCAGGGTGCGATGGTCTATCCGATTATCCTGATGCTGATGTCCTTTGCGATCGTGATGGGGCTGATGACCTATGTGGTGCCAGATATCGTCAAGACCTTTGACCAGAGTAAAGATGCCTTGCCGTGGATTACCGTGGCCTTGATGAAAGCCAGTGATTTTATCCGCATTGCCTGGCCATTTTTATTGATCGGTGGGGCTTTGGGGATTTTCCTGTTGGTCCGGTTTTTAAGAACCACCGCCGGGCATTATGCCTTTGACCGTCTGACCTTAAAATTACCTTTATTCGGCAAATTGTCACGCGGGATTAATGCCGCACGTTTTGCCAGTACCTTATCCATTTTGACCCAGTCTGGCGTGCCGCTGGTCGATGCACTGCGCATTGGTGCTGCAGTCAGTAACAACTGGGTGATCCGGGATTCTGTCAATCTGGCAGCGGAAAAAGTCACTGAAGGTGGCAACCTGGCAACCCAACTGGAACGCAGTGGTTATTTCCCGCCGATGATGGTACAAATGATCAAAAGTGGTGAAGCCTCCGGTGAACTGGACCGTATGCTGGAACGTGCTTCACAGATGCAGGATCGCGAAGTGACCACCCTGATTTCAACTTTACTGGCCTTGTTGGAACCTTTAATGCTGGTACTGATGGCCAGTATCGTTCTGGTGATTGTGATTGCGGTCATGCTGCCAATTGTGAATATGAATAATATGATTTAAACAGAAGCCAGTTAGAATTTTGCTTTGATCAAGATTCAAGTGGAAATTCTGAATGATGCAAATAAATGAGAGAGATTGAATGAAAAGGAATCAATTAAATAAACAGACGGGCTTTACGTTAATCGAAGTCATGGTGGTGATTGTAATTCTCGGTGTGCTTGCTGCGCTGATCGTTCCGAACGTGATGGGACGTGGTGAAAAGGCCAAAGTCGATACCACCGTGATCAAGTTACAAAGCATTGCAGGTTCACTGGATCAATACAAGCTGGACAATGGCAAGTATCCAAGTATGCAGGAAGGTGGTCTGGATGCACTGGTGAATCAGCCAGCGACTGCAAAAAACTGGGTGCCGGGCGGTTATGTCAAAGGCGGTTTTCCAAAAGACAGCTGGGATAATGAACTGCAATATGTGATTCCGGGCACCGATGGTCGAAGCTTCGATCTGTATTCATTTGGTGCAGATGGTCAATCGGGTGGTGAAGGAACAGATGCCGATATTTATTATCAGCCTTAATTGAGAATCATTATAAATTCTCGATAGATGGCATATATCACTTCACTTAATAGGCTATTTCAATACGAAGTGAAGTGATAATAACTCTTAATTATTAAATATAATATAAGTTAATGATATTTATAATAATGAAATAATAAAATTGATATGCGAGTTATAATAAGAATTATTCCCATATTTATCTATTACAATTCTCGTAAAATATGAATAAACATACACTTTCTATTTATTTAAAAAAGCTCATAATGATCTGAATGGCACTTGACTCGCCAACGGAGAAGCACATGAAAGCATTTATCTTGGGAGATGAAATTAATCAATTTCATTGGTCGATGCTGAAATCTGTTCTTCTGGTTTTAAGCATGCTGCCGATCAGTCAGGGAATCGTCCATTTATGGCAGAGCACCGAAGGCAGCAGCCAGATTATGGTAGCTTTCTTTGCTATCAGCTTGATGAGCAGTTTATTGGCCTTGTGTTTCTGGTCAGCATTAAACGCGAGTGTAATCCGCATTCAGGCCGAACAAGGTTCAGCATTTGAGCAGACACTGGTTAGCCTGTATCGTCATGTGCCGATGCTGTCTCTTGCCAGCATGTTGTGTTATTTGGCTATACAATTTTAAGCTTGAAAGAGATGAAAAAACCGAGGCTATGACCTCGGTTTTTTATTGCCTTGAATGTTCCTCCCTTTCGTAAAGGGAGCTTAGGAGGGATTGATAAGATGCTATATTCAGGAATCCCCTAAGTCCCCCTTTGTAAAAGGGGTACTTGAAAAAATTACCGTCTAGATTTAAAGCTGACATCCACTTTGCGTGGACGGAAGCGCCATCCCATAAGCAAAAGCAGAACCGAGAAGATCATCACTGGCCAATCGCTGAGTTTCATATACAGCGTTTCACCCTGCATGGCTGGAAGTTCGCCACGTAATACTGCTTCCTGATCCATCGGAGCTTTTTTCACAATATGACCATTGTGATCAATAAACGCAGTTACACCAGTATTGGTCGCCCGAATAAACCAGCGGCCATTTTCTTTAGCACGCATTTGCACCATTTGCAGATGCTGTAACGGTCCTGCCGTGCCGGTAAACCAGGCATCATTAGACACAGTCACCAGAAAATCGCTTTGACTGGCATTGCGACGGGTCAAATTCGGGTAAGCCACTTCATAGCAAATTGCAGAACCCAATGGATGATTTTTCACATTTAATGGTTTTTGATGATCTGCGCCTCGGGTAAAACCGCTCATGGAAGGATCATTTTGTAGACCTGGCAATACCCAGCTCAACCAGCCTGATAAGGGAATATATTCACCAAAAGGAACCAGTCGTTGCTTCTTGTATAGCCCATCAGAATCATCGCCGCTGGCCATAATGCTATTGTAATATTTTGGATAGCCCGCAGCCTGTGATTCTGCTAAATCCCAATACGGAATGCCGGTCACCCAGGCCGTACCCGATTTTTCAGCCTGTACTTTCATGGCTTCCAGAAAGGCTTCAATATCAGTCTGGAACATGGGAATCGAAGACTCCGGCCAGACGATCAGATCGCGACCCCATTCGGTTTTACTCAAATTGGCATAAATCAATAAGGTCTTCACCTGATATTCAGTCAGCCATTTCAGGTCTTGCGGAATATTGCCCTGAATCAGGGAAACCGTTAAAGGTTTTTGATCTTTTTCCTCAACAAACGTCAGTTGTGCTGCGCCCCAGGCACCGAGTAACAAGATGGCGGAAGGAATGGCCCAGAACAGGCGTCTATTCAGGATCTCAACCAGCGCACAGGCCAGAATGATCACCACGAAAGATACCCCAAACACCCCGAATAATGGCGCATAAGCATCTAGGTAGCGTTCGGTAAAGGCATAACCAGCAAACAGCCATGGGAATCCGGTAAAGACCCAGGTCTTGGACCATTCAAACAGCACCCAGAGCGGGGCAAAGGTTAAAGGTGTTTCCGGGAAAAAGCGGCGATAGACAAACGTTTGAACGGCACTAAACAGACCCATCACCAGCGCCATAATCAGGATCATCACGACGCTGAGAAATGCACTGGTATCGCCATAGACATGAATTGAGGTATACAGCCAGAATGCGCCGACAAACCACAAGCCAATCCCATAAGCCCAGCCAATGCCAAAGGCCTGTTTTGCGCTACGTCCGCGCAGGCAAGCATAGAGCAGTGCTGGAGACAGAATCGCCAGCCACCAGTAATGATAAGGGGCTAGTGCCAAACTAAAGATAGCACCTGCAAATAAGGCAATTAAAACAGGATAGATTAGCGGCAAAGGTTTTTGCTGTTGAGACGAACTCAACAGCTTATCGAAATACGCTCTCATTGGCGCACGGCTCGAATTAGATGAATAGAGCGTGAATCCGCCTCAAGAATGGTAAATTGCCAGTTTTCCAGTTCAATGGTTTGACCTTCAAGGTCACTCACCAGACCAATTTCCTGTAATAACAAGCCGCCCATGGTTTCCACTTCATCATCAGGGAAAGTCGCATCCAGCATATTATTGAAATACTCAATCGGAGTCAGGGCTTGGACTACCCAGGTATTGGCGGTAGTCGGGTCGTTATCCGGAACAATGTAGTATGCTTCTTCGTCAGCATTGTCATGTTCATCTTCAATTTCACCGACAATTTCTTCCAGAATATCTTCCAGTGTCACCAGACCCGAAGTCGTACCGTATTCATCAATCACCACCGCAATATGCGTCTGGGTATTCTTTAACATGCGCAGCACCTGATCGGAGCGGGCACTTTCCGGAACAAACAAAGGTTGACGCATAAGCGCGCGAATATCGACTTTGGCCGTCGGCTCAGTCAGAAAAGGCAATAAATCCTTGGCCAATAGAATGCCCACCACATTGTCGGTCTGATCGGAAGAAAATACCGGAAAACGTGAATGCGCAGACTCGACGAGCACATGCAGGATATCCAGCAGTTGATCATCTTCCTGTAAGCTGATCATGGACGTGCGAGGCGTCATGACTTCACGAATTTTGGTTGCCGGGAGGTCAAGAACGCCCTCAAGCATGGCAACAGTATCGGGTTCTAAAAATCGACGTGAATCTTGTACTAATTTTAGCAGTTCGTCGCGAGTTTCGGGTGCAGTTCCCAGCCATTTGCGTAAGCCGCGCATACCCCACGACGGGCCTGATTCCTCGTGCATGATTTTTCCTGAAGACTCTTAATATCTAAAAAAACGTGGTTTTATCATACCGCAGAAAATACGCTTGTCTATTGTAAATATGATGCGCAGTCTTGATCGCGTGAGTCAGCGCTGATTTTAAAACTGGCCACGTATGCAAAGCAGCAATGTAATCGCAGCTTTATGCTAAAATATGGCGGTCTTTCCATCCTGAGTCTATCGATGTCTCCAACTGAAATTATTCCAAGTCTGCAATTGAATACCCGAGGTTTGCGTTGTCCTGAGCCAGTGATGATGTTGCATCAGGCGATCCGTAAATCCAAGGCAGGTGATGTGGTTGAGGTGTTTGCCACGGATAATTCAACGTCGTGGGATATTCCAAAATTCTGTATGCATTTGGGGCATGAGTTGCTATTGCAGGAAGAACGTCTGGATGAAAATGGCAATAAAGAATTTCATTATTTAGTGAAGAAAGGCGGCTAAAGAGATAAACGACAGATGAGCTCAATGATCTGTCCCTATTTAGGAAATAAAACTCCACAAATCTGTGAAATTAAATAGATGAATGGGCAAGAACTGAAATTTTAAATATTTATCCACAAATAAACCCGCTTAAAAGCGGGTTTATTTTTTATCTGATAATCAGATTAAATGTTCGGATATGAACAGCACTGCTGCGCAAGAACTATCCAAATTACATATTCGGGTAATTCGGACCACCACCACCTTCCGGTGTTACCCAAGTGATATTCTGGGAAGGATCCTTGATGTCACAGGTCTTGCAGTGCACACAATTGGCTGCATTGATCTGGAAACGCTTGGAACCGTCATTATTTTCCATAATTTCATAGACACCCGCCGGGCAGTAACGCTGCGCAGGTTCATCCCATTTCGGTAGATTTACTTCCACCGGAATTGAAGCATCGGTCAGTTTCAAATGTGCTGGCTGGTTTTCTTCATGGACCGTGTTCGATACAAACACCGAAGACAAACGGTCAAAGGTCAGCTTGCCATCCGGTTTTGGATAGGTCGGCTTGAAGCTTTCAGCTGCCTGGGTTTTTAGCGTAGCATGATCCTGAACCAGATCATGCAAGGTAAAAGGCACTTTAAACACGTTCTGGTCGATAAAGTTAAAGGCACCCCCGATCCATTGACCGAACTTGTGCATTGCCGGGCCAAAGTTACGCGAGTTATACAGCTCTTCTTTCAGCCAGCTGTTGTTAAACTTGTCGGTATAAGCAGTCAGTTCTTTGACAAAGAAATCTTCGCCTTCCACTACACGCGCCACCGCCAGATCACCGCCTTTTTCTACACCAGCAGCAATCGCTTCAAACACCGCTTCACCGCAGAGCATGCCGGATTTCATGGCTGTATGAGAACCTTTGATCTTGGCAAAGTTCAGGAAGCCGGCATCATCACCAATCAATGAGCCACCCGGGAAGGTGAATTTTGGTAGCGAGTTAAAACCGCCTTTGGTCACGGCACGCGCACCATAAGAAATACGCTTACCGCCTTCCAGATATTGCTTGATCAGCGGATGGGTTTTCCAGCGCTGCATTTCCATGAACGGATACATGTGCGGGTTGGTGTAGGACAGATCCACGATCATACCCAGAGTCACCTGGTTGTTCTCGGCGTGGTAAAGCCACCAGCCACCTGAAGAACCGGTTTCATTCAATGGCCAGCCGGCACCATGCATCACCAGACCCGGTTTATGCTTGGCAGGATCGATTTCCCAAAGCTCTTTAATGCCGATGCCGTAATGTTGTGGATCCGCATCCTTGTCCAGGTTGAATTTCTGGATCAGGCGCTTACCAAGATGACCACGGCAGCCTTCAGCGAAAATTGTGTATTTGGCATGCAGTTCATAACCCGGGGTAAAGTTATGCGTTGGTTCGCCATCTTTACCAATGCCCATGTCACCGGTCTGGATGCCTTTGACTGTGCCATCGGCATGATACAGAATTTCCGAGGCTGCAAAGCCTGGGAAGATCGACACTTCCAGTTCTTCGGCTTTCTGGCCTAACCAGCGCACCACGTTGCCGAGCGAGATGACATAGTTGCCATCGTTATGCATGGTTTTAGGCACCATCCAGTGCGGTGCTTCCTGTGATTTTTCATCTGACAGCAGGAAGAAGGTTTTATCTTCAGTCACCGGGACATTCAGCGGGGCACCCTGTTCTTTCCAGTCCGGGAACAGCTCATTCATGGCACGTGGTTCAAGCACCGCACCGGAAAGAATATGCGCACCGACTTCGGAGCCTTTTTCTACGACACAAACGGACAAATCGTTTAAGTTGTTTTCAATTGCAAGTTGACGGATTTTGATCGCAGCAGAAAGACCCGCAGGGCCTGCGCCTACGATGACGACGTCAAACTCCATCGATTCACGTTCGATGTGTTCCATGTAGGACTCCTCATATTACTATTCGGTGGCAACCATAATCATATGATTGGGTGCTGCCATAAGTGTTCTTGGTTCCTAGACACAAAAATGCTGGTGTCTTTGATAATCTGGGCTAGTATAGTTTTAAAGCCGGTTTTAGCCAATTGGCTGAAACATATTATTTTTCCGTCATTAAGGTCTTCTTTTATGGATAAGCCAGTACCCAGCACAAATCCGACGAAAAAAGTAACTTATCCCGATGATAAAAATTTAATGGATATCGCACAATACTTAAAAGATGCACAGGGCAGTCACAAAAGGTCAATACCCCCTTTGGAGCAATGGCAGCCAAAGCATTGTGGCACAATGGATCTCAAGGTTTTAGCCAACGGCGAATGGTGGCACGAAGGTCAATTGATCAAGCGTCAGCCGATGATTGACCTGTTTGCAACGGTGCTCTGGAAAGAAAACGATAAATTCTATCTAAAAACACCAGTAGAAATGATTGAAATCGAAGTTGAAGATGAACCTTTATTTGTCAATCAGGTCGATCAGGTTGAAATTAATGGAAGGATTTATCTGCAACTGGGCACGACCACGCAAGACCTGATTGTTGTTGATGCTGAACATCCAATCTTTATGCGTGAATATAAAGGTGAGTTGAGGCCTTATGTGCATGTGCGTTTTGGGATTAATGCACTGATTCAGCGTGCGGCATTTTTACATCTGGTCGAGATGGGAGAGCTTGATGAAAATCCGGCAGGCGAAACCGTTTTAAGTTTGAAAAGTGGTGATTTAGACTTGCATTTGAGCACCTGAGGTTTAAGCTTGAACGCTAGAAATTTCAAACAAGCCACCTGCAACGTTATGAGCGCTATTCAACCAATTTCCCAGCTATTAGACTCGATGCCCAATGCCACGGCAGATGCGCCTATTGGCATTTTTGACTCAGGCGTAGGCGGCTTGTCAGTCGCCCTGGAAATTGCCCGTCATTTGCCTAATGAGCGCTTTGTCTATTATGCGGATACTGCGCATGTGCCTTATGGTCCGAGAGATGATCAGGAAATTCGTGCCTTGACGGCTCAGGCGATTGAATGGCTTTATCGTCAAGGTTGTAAAGTTGCGGTGGTGGCTTGTAATACCGCTTCCGCTTTTAGTCTGGATTATTTGCGTGACTATTATGGTGAAAACTTTCCGATTATCGGTTTAGTACCCGCGCTTAAACCGGCGGTCCTGAATACCCAGTCGAAAACGGTGGCGGTATTGGCCACGCCCGCGACCTTCCGCGGCCAACTGATTAAAGATGTCATTTCCCGTTTTGCCGAACCGGCTCAAGTCAAAGTCCTGCCTGTGACCAGTCTGGATCTGGTGCCTTTTGTTGAGGCTGGGGAGCAGATGAGTGCAGCCTGTTTGCAGACATTAAAAGAGATTTTACAACCAGTTGTAGATCAGGGCGCTGATTATTTAGTGTTAGGATGTACACATTACCCCTTCCTAAAATCGTCAATTCAGTATATTTTTGGTCAAAAGCTGACATTAATTGACTCAGGATTCGCGGTTGCAAGACAAACGGCCCGAATTTTAATTAAAAATGGGTTATTATTTGAGCATAAGTCTAAAGAAAGCGTGAAAATTGAATTGGTGGTGAGTGGGCAGAATGCTGAACAGCTCCGACCGATTTTGCAGCACCTGATTCCGGCCGATTTAAAATGGCAGGTCAGTAATATGAGTGCAGTTTAAAACTCATTTTTATAATTTAAGAAGAAAGATATTTTGATTTTGGGGTGGCCATATTGGGTAAAGAAGCATGTGATAATGCATTTTTACGCAAATGTACAGGAGAAGAGGATAGCCCATGCTGGATAAACGGTACCAAGTGTTCATCTCAACCTCTGGGGCAGAAATGCAACCGGAGCGTATCATTCTGTCTCAAACACTGGTAGGAATGGGGTTTTTCTCGTGGGGACTGGAACAGCGTACACCGCTGAATACTGCATTTGCACGCCGCCAGATTGATGACTGTGATTATGTCGTGATTCTGCTGGGAAGCCAGTATGGAGAGCAGTCGGTATCGGGTGTTGGCTATATGCATCTCGAATATATTTATGCAGTGACCAAGCAAAAACCGATTATTGTGTTTATGCATGATGATCCGGCATCACGTGAAAGTGCATTGCATGATGCCAAACCGGAATTACAGGAAAAATTCAAGGAATTCCGTCAACTATTACAGCAGGAAGTCGATCAGGTCTTTACTTACCGCAGCCTGCGCGATCTGGAAATGGCAGTGCGTTTTAACATGCCGCAAATGCTGGAGCGCTATCCGGTGACCGGCTGGGTGCGTCCGCAAAATACCCAGGCGCTGCATGACGAGATTGACCAGCTTAAAGCCAAAGTGGCTCAACTGGAACGTGATGGCGGAACTGCAGAAGTTGATCCATTCCTGAGCTTGCCCAAAGTAGCGATGCATGAAATTTTTTCTTTTGAATACCGGATGCATGCTTATCAGGATGGTAACTTCAAGGAAATCAAAGTCCAGAAGAAACTGACTTGGGCGCAATTGTTGGCGTTGCTGGGCTCCACCTTTGTCAATCCGACCCCTGAGGAATTTTTCTCGAAGCGCATGAATGAATATCTGAATGAAACCGGTTTGCAGGATGCACGGGTACAGATGCCGCGTGCACATGCAGTGGCGCGTGCCCAGATGAATATCCGTGCCTTGCATAGTTTAAAAATTCAAATGCGCCAGAATGACTGGATTGTGCCATCCGGTCGTGATGACCGACAGCGCATGCTGTGGCAGATCACGCCAAAAGCGCAAAAGTTGCTGGACAGCAGCTTGCTGGATTTAGATCGCACTTTTCAATATAAGTCAGCGTATTAATCCATAGAGAGAATAAATAAAAAGCTGTTAAAGTACAGGGGTTGATATCCTGACGGACGAACTGAATGTATTCTCCTGCTAAAGCGAAAGTGACGATTATATTGGCAAACTTGGGCACACCAGATGAGCCTACGATTCCAGCGGTACGCCGTTTCCTCAAGCAGTTTTTATCTGATCAGCGTGTGATTGAAATTCCCAAACCGATCTGGCAAATCATTCTGCGCTTATTCATTTTGCCCTTCCGTCCAAAGCGGGTAGCACAGGCCTATGCGCAAGTATGGGGACAGGATTCGCCGATGCGTGAAATTCTGTTTGAGCAGGTCGCAGCAGTCAAGACGCATCTCACCCAGCTGTATCCACAGTTTGAGCTGAATGTGGTGCCTGCCATGACTTATGGCAATCCCAACATTCAGGATGTCTTGGCACAAGTCTCCGCGCAGCCACAGGAACACGTGATTCTATTTCCCCTGTTTCCCCAATATTCAGCCACGTCGACCGCACCTCTATACGATGCTGTGGCGAAATGGGTGGTTAAACAGCGCAATTTACCCGGTTTGACAGTGATCCGGGATTATTATCAACATCCTTTATTTATCCAGTCGCTGGCTCAAAGTGTACGGGACTATCAGGCAATTCATGGTCAGCCAGAGAAATTGTTGATGTCTTTCCACGGTATTCCACAGCCCTATGCTGATAAAGGCGATCCTTATGCCGACCGTTGCCGCATAACTGGCAAGCTGTTGGCTAAAGCCTTGTGTTTAAGCGAAGATCAATATGCGATCAGCTTCCAGTCGCGGTTTGGCAAACAGGAATGGATCAAGCCCTATACCGATGTTTTGCTTGAAGATTGGGCTAAGCAGGGGGTGAAATCAATTCAAGTAATGAGTCCAGCATTTTCCGCGGACTGTCTGGAAACGCTTGAAGAGCTGGCAATCGAAAATGCCGAGATTTTTAAAGCACTCGGCGGTGAAAGCTATAGTTACATTCCGGCATTAAATAGCCGTGAAGATCATTTGCGATTGCTCAATAGTCTGCTTCAGGCTAATCTGGATGCATTGACACAGACACTTACCCATTAACTTGCCCGAGGTTTTTCACCCCATGTTACAAGTCAAAATTGTTCCAGTTACTGCATTTCAGCAAAACTGTTCCATCGTTTGGGATACGGAAACTAAAGAAGCCATTTTGATTGATGCTGGGGGCGAACCTGAAAAACTGAAAGCTGAAGTTGAAGCGCTGGGTTTAACGGTTAAAGCCTTGTGGCTCACTCATGGCCATCTGGATCATGCGGGTGCGGTGGGTGCGTTAAAAAAGGCTTGGGATGTACCGGTGATTGGACCGCATAAGGAAGATGCATTCTGGCTCGACATGATTCAGGAAGTTTCTGCACGTTATGGCTTCCCGATTCCGGAAAAAGTCGAAGTGACCCAATGGCTGGAAGGTGGAGAAGTGCTCAAACTCGGCAATGAAGAATTTGAAGTGCGTTTTGCTCCAGGCCATACGCCAGGTCATGTGATGTTCTATAACAAAAATTATGACTTGTTATGGACAGGGGATGTATTGTTTAAAGGTTCAATTGGCCGGACTGATTTCCCGCGTGGCAACCATCAGCAGCTCTTAGATTCCATTCAGAGAGAATGTTTTAGTCTGCCGGATGAAACTCAATTCATTTCAGGACATGGATCGATCAGCACCATTGGTTTTGAAAAGCAGCATAATCCTTTTGTTGCAGGTAAAGCGGGTTAAAAGCGTAAATAAAAGACCAACATAGTTTGGTCTTTTATTTTTATTCTGAAAAGGGATTATTGCGAAGTTGTCGCGTTTGCATGTGTATGAGCCAAGCGGCAAAAGCAAAAAGCACACCCAATACAATAAATAAACTATCTTGTTGGAAAATGCCGACTCCCAAAGAAAGAAGTGCGAGTAGACCGACCCCAATTAATATGACTCTTAAAATAATATAACCCATATTATTGCTCTAAAAATAATGTGAAAATTTAGAGTAGAACAATAATACTAAGGCTTTATGAATGATGTTAATTCGTGTTGCTTTATCTAAGTAATTTTATAAAACTCATATGATTTATTTACTTAATTTCGACAAGATTCTGCTTTCAGACAGAATTTTCGACAGGGAAGACATTTTATTCTTCGCTGTTGTCGGCTTGTGGTGCATCCTGGGTAGGCAAACTATATTCCTCATTGGCCCAAGCCCCCAGATCAATCATTTTGCAACGTTCTGAGCAAAAAGGACGGAATTCATTATCTTCCCATGTGGTCAGCTTGCCACAGCGCGGACAGTTTAAAGTGGTAGGCATGACAATAACTCCAAAGAAAAATAAAGGTTCGATTAGGCAAATATAGCCGCACTTGTTAGACTTATGCGGTTTTTATTAGTTTGATCTGATTATGCCGATTCGTCAATTTCAAGCACAGCGTATGCATGCGCCCCGTGAGTTTCAAAGCATCAGTCCTGAACCGGTCTGTGTCGAAGTGGGAGCGGGTAAAGGTAAACATGCCTTGTTATTCAGCAAGAACAATCCAGACACTCAACTGATTGCAATTGAACGTACCCGTGAAAAATTTCTGGCGATGCAAAAACAGCATGCTGTTGAGGGTCAAACTAATTTACAAACCGTTCATGCCGATGCTTTACCGTGGATCGTGCATGCACTGTATCCGCAGCAGGTAGAACGATTCTTTATTTTATATCCAAATCCTGAACCGCATAATCCGGCACAGCGCTGGGTCAATATGCCATTTTTTGAGTTTCTGCTTTCCCGCCTGAAAACCGGTGGAACGATTACGCTGGCCAGTAATATTCCTGCCTATATCGAAGAAGCAGAAATACAAGTGCGAGAGCTCTGGAAGCTACCTTTTGTCAAAGAAGTGATTGCTGCAGATTCGGCGCGTACCCATTTTGAAATTAAATATCTGGAGCGCGGTGAACTATGCCAGCAACTGATCATCAGCAAGCCTGAAACTTATGTGACACGTTTTGATGATTTCCAGCCTTTGCAAGGGCAGAATGCCACCGTCTCGGAATAATCAGATGAGCAAACGCATTGCTATTGTGGGTGCAGGCCCCGCAGGCTTAATGGCAGCAGAAGTGCTCAGTCAGTTTGATTATGAGCTGCATGTCTATGAGCAGAAACCGTCTGCTGCGCGTAAATTCCTGATGGCAGGCAAAACCGGTCTGAATATTTCCCATGCCGAGCCTGTGCCACAGTTTGTACAACGTTATGATCAGGTGGAGTGGTTGTCTCCCTGGATCAAACGCTGGGATGCGCTCTGGATTCAAGACTGGATGAAGCAGCTTGGTATTGAACCTTATATCGGTTCGTCTGGCCGGGTATTTCCTACAGAGATGAAAGCCGCGCCCTTGCTGCGTGCCTGGCTCAAGCGTTTGGCCAGTGATGATGTTCAGTTTCATTACCGGCATAAAGTCAGCCAGTTAGAGCAACAACAGCTTGAGCTGCATGATCTGAAAAATAATGAATATCGCACTGAACATTTTGATGCCATTATTCTGGCTTGTGGGGCAGTGTCTTGGTCAGCGTTGGGGAGTGATGGTGCATGGCAAGCATGGCTGAAACCGGATGAAATTGAGCCTTTCCAAGCCAGTAATGCCGGAGTGGAATATCCTTGGTCTCGGTTTATGCAGCCAGTCTTTGGTCAGCCGCTGAAACGTGTTGCAGCATGGGTTGGGCAAGGTGAAAAGACCATCGGCGATATCGTGATCAGTCATTATGGTCTGGAAAGTGGTCTGATCTATAAGCAGGGGCGTGGCTTACGCGAGCAACTAAAACAGGGGCAGCCTATGCAGCTGCATCTGGACCTCTTCCCAAATCAAAGCATCGAACAGCTTGTGCAAAAAATACAGCCAAGTAAGAAGCAGTCTTTAACTAATGTCTGGCGTAAAGCCGGATTGGACGGTGCCAAGGCGGCTCTGGTACGGGAACTGGTGGCCAAAGCGGTATGGCAAGATCCTGCTGAATTAGCCAAAAAAATTAAACATTTGACCATTCCACTCACAGGTTTCCGCCCGATTGAAGAGGCGATTAGCTGTGCAGGTGGTGTCAAGCGTGAAGTGTTGTCAGAACAGCTACAATTGAAATCTAACCCACATGTATTTCTTTGCGGAGAAATGCTGGACTGGGATGCACCGACCGGCGGTTATCTACTGACAGCCTGTTTTGCCACAGGGCGTGCAGCGGGTGAAGGTGTGCATCAGTTTCTGACAGCAGATTAAGTCATTTTATAGCTAGGATGATCTAGTATTTATACTGAATGCAGACTCAACAGATCCGGCCTTGTTCATTCACGCTGTTTTAAAGCTGCCAGTTCAGCTTAGATTATTTTTGTATTTTATCTAAACTGTGTGTCAATCTAGCATCCTAGACTATTCCTTCACTTGCCGGGAAGCTGGTTCTTTCTTGGCGAGATCCGGATATTGCGAACGCCAGCGTTCCAGCTGTTCTTGGGCGTGTAGATATTTCCCTAGACCCTTTACATTCTCACTGGCTTCATTTACAGGCGTAGCTTGAGTCTTGGGAGTATTGAGTAATTGGTCCTGATGTTCCCAGTACTGATACATCAAACCCTGAATATAACGGCCCTGTTCGGTTTTCAGCTCTAAAGCCTTCAGCATATTCAGGGCTGACTGGACATGATCACGCTGACGTTGCTGGACAAATTCTGCGGTCATGTTTTCATCATCGCGCATGCCGTTTAATTCTTTTTCCAGATCACTACTCATGTCCTGAAAGCGCTGTTCATAATCCGTCAATGCAGCAATATCATGCGGATCATCGGCAGTTTGAGGAAAGTCTTTCAGTGGTTCGGTTTTCAGTTCCTGCATGACTTGATCTGAAGCCGTGTTATCTGTTGTGGCTTCAGTCGGAGTCTCTGAAGTTTTCTGATCACATGCCATTAGCAGCATGGCTACGGCGAACAGCGCCGTTCGTGTCATTCCTGGTATTTTATGCATGATCGCCTCCTGTTCTTTAATTACTTTTCTTGAACACATAGATATGGGTGACATAAGGAAAATCAATCATTTCCTCTGCGCTTTTGGCTGTATATTGCTGGATGATCTGTTCAAATTGTTGTTTTAACTGTGCCTGCTGCTGTTCAGGTAGAGCTGCAATAAAACTGGTGGAGAGCAGCCGCTTGGATACCACCTGCTCGACATTGCCATGCTGTTGCTGGGTCATTGTGGTTTCTGCATAGGGCTGAAATAGCGTTTGCTGTGCAAAGACCTCGCGCCAGGTGCCGCTATGATAGCGCGGCGTATCGCCTTCCAAGGGGGCAATACAATCGGCCAAGGCTTGAACCCAGTCGATCCGAGTATCGCGCTGATTCCAAATTAACACCAGACAACCCTGCGGTTTGAGTACCCGATCTAATTCTTGTAAGGTAGCAGAATCGGCAAACCAGTGAAATGACTGTGCACAAAATACCGCATTCAGGCTATGATCAGGCAGGGGAAGTTGATGGCTAACGCCTTCAATTGCATGAATGTCCGGATGCGCCTGTTTTAATTGAGCCAGCATTTCCGGGACAGGATCAATTGCGATAATGTGCTTACTGAGCGGGCGTAAATAGGGGATAAACTTGCCGGTGCCACTGCCCAAATCCAAAACATGCGCATCTGCAGGCAAAGCCAGCGTTTTACTCAGCCACTGGCTGATTTCTGCCGGATAATCAGGACGCACTTGCTGATAGAGCTCAGCCGACGCACTAAAACCCCGTTTTGCTGCAGGATGTAATGATTGTGTCATATTTTGCGCTTTTTAATCTTTTTGATCGATATAAAATAGCATATTCACTTTTTTGACAGCGTTCATTGAATGAATTGTTGTGGAAGGGTTCGATTTACCAGCACGGGAAAGTTATGGACAAGCAGATTGTTTTTGAAGATGAACATATACGCGCGATTTTTATGCCGGGCTCCTCTTCAGAACTGATTTTTTCATTTGGCGATTTGATTACCCGTGCCAAGGGCCTCAACATCAATGCAGAAAAGTCACTGGCGAAATTCGAGTTTAATGTACTTGGTATTATGCCCAAGCATAAATCCTGGTTTCCACAAGGTTCCATGTGGAACATGTTGCAAGCCATCGCAGATCTGATTGAGCCGTTTCAGCAGCGTATTGCCTATGGCGGTTCGATGGGCGGCTATGCTGCGATCAAGTATTCCCGTGCCTTGGGCGTACAACGGGTGGTGGCGATGGTGCCGCAATACTCGATCGATCCGGAAGATGTACATGATGCCCGTTATAACATGTTCTATCAGCCAGAGCTGAATACAAATATGCGGGTTGCAGCCGAAGATATCGACAACACCTGCGAATATATTATTGTCTATGATCCTTACTGTGCCGAAGATCGTGCCCATTATCTGAAATTAGAGGCGCTGATTCCGCATCATCATGTGCTGCATTTACCTTTTACCGGACATGATGCGATCGCAGTTTTGGCCAGTTCCGAATTGCTCTATGACTTTTTGGTGCATGAATATGAGCCAAGCTATTTCTATCAGAAAATGCGCCGGGTCAAGAAAAACAGCAAGTTCTATTATCGCAAGGTGATTGAAAATGTCTTGCCACGACACCGCATGGCTTTGGGACTCATTCTGAAAAATAACGATCTGCAACTGGATAACCAGTTTTTTGATGCCAGCCAGAAACAGGTGATTTTGCGGGAACTGTTACGCAATAAACAGGTTGATCAGCATGACCTGCTCAAACTGGGCATTCATGTGAATTTGCCGCAGGAAAATCGTCAGCTGTTATTGGACCACTATGGACATGGTCTGGTATTTAATGTCATCAGCCATAAAATCGAAAGTTATGCAGAAGGTGCAATTGCCCTGAACCATAAATTTCTGATTCCGATTTATGCCAAAGGTAATGGTTTATTGAGTATTAATCTGAATGATGAACGTTATTTGGTGGTGATGAATGACCGGCATATCATGAAGCTGATCAAGGAACAGGATGAACTCAGTCTGGGCATGCACCCGATTTTAATGAAGCGCTATAGTGATTTTTATATGTTTAGCTATAAGCAGCTGAATCTGAGTACCAATGAATATGGTGCTGCTGCTTTTATCGACGATAGTGACAAAAATACGCAGTTTGTGACGCACAGTGAGACAAATTAACTGAAAATTTTAATAAAAAACAATTACTTGACTTGTGATGGGGTTGGCATAATATAGAGATAAGCGGTATAAATAATAAACCAATTATATCGTTCCCGATGGTTGAAACGAAGAAGGGGATCTCTATGATGCAAGCGACTCGGATGATGCAAGTATGTTTTATCTTCGGTTTGATTCTACCTAATCTGGCACATGCAGAAACTGTGCATCCTGCAGTGATCATGGTCAGTGCGTCCATCATCTTTATGATTATTCTGTCCGTGTATGTAGTGTATCGTATCCGCAAGTCACTACGTAATCATATGGATAAACCGCTGGATTAATTGCATCAGGCTGGAAACGGGTTGAAAAGACTCAATGACTTGTTTTAAATGACAAACATAAATTGTCAAACAGGATTGAGGGAACAGCCATGAAAGCCGTTTATTTAGACTATGCTTCTTTAGACCAGCAGGATTTAGACTTTCAGGCACTGCATGCCGCATTTGATCCACTGGTTTTGTATCCGGCGACCTCGGCTGCCGAGATTGCATCCCGTGTAGCTGATGTCGATGTTATTATTACGAATAAGGTGATGATCGATGCAGCTACGATTCAGCAATGCCCTCAACTCAAACTCATTTTAATCTCTGCAACTGGCACCAATAATGTCGACCTTGCGGCGGCCAAAGCACGCCGGATCGTGGTGTGTAACTGTCAGGCCTATGGCACTTCGGCAGTCGCGCAGCATACCATCATGTTGATGCTCAATCTGGCAACTTCATTCCTGTCGTACCAACGTGCGTTACAACAAGGCGAATGGCAAAAAGCCAGCCAGTTCTGTTTGCTGGATGCGCCAATTGTCGGGCTGGCCGGAAAAACCTTGGGCATTGTCGGTTATGGGGAACTGGGTCATGCGGTGGCGAAACTAGCCGAAGCCTTTGGCATGAAAGTTCTCATTGCTGCGTTGCCAAACCGTGCAGCGGATGCATCTCGTGTGCCATTTGCCGAACTGCTTACTCAAGTCGATTTTCTCAGTCTGCATTGTCCACTCACTGAAGATACCCGACATTTAATCAGTCATGCTGAGCTGGATGCAATGAAAAGCAGTGCATTTTTAATTAACTGTGCGCGTGGCGGCATTGTCGATGAAGCGGCATTGGCTGAGGCGTTGCGAGCAGGCAAGATTGCCGGTGCAGCGACAGATGTTCTAACGGTAGAGCCACCGAAACAGGGCAATGTGTTACTTGATTCAACGATTCCCAACCTGATTGTGACGCCACATAATGCCTGGGGCAGTGTCGATGCAAGACAACGGATTGTGGATCAGATGGTGGAAAATGTAGCAGCATTTAAACAAGGTCAGCCGATCCGACAGGTCAATTGATAAATCGTGTCAATACAAGATAATAGTTTTATTTTCTAAAAATAAAAAAAGCCCATCACGGGCTTTTTTTATAAATCGGTTACTGCATAACTGGTGGCTGAACCTGAACCAGATTGAGGCTGCATTTGTGGGGTTGCTGTTTGCTGTGGGGTAGCAGAGGACTCACTTAAAGGCTGCTGCACGATAGGTGCCTGTTGTGAATTTCCACGCCAGACTTCTTTGGTCTGCTGGATTTTCTGACCGGTTTGCTGGGCTGCCTGAGTTGCACCCTGATCTACTTTTTGCAGTGTATCTGAGGTTGCAGACTTGGTATTGCTCCAGGCACGGTCTACCCCCGGCTTGATTTTGGCAATGCCTTTTTCCGTTGCTTCACCGACTTTCTCGGCAGTATTAATCACGCCTTCCTGTGCTTTATAGGCAAAGACATGCAGCAGGTTCGGATTTTCACCATAGGGTTTAACCGGTTTAGCAGACTGAGTCGTGGTTTGTGCGAATGCTGGAACAGAAAGCATTAAAGCTGTCGTTAAAATAATTGGGGTTTTGATATTCATTATGGATCGACCTCGAATTCGTCTAAGTGCGGTCTGAGTTTGTTTTTCAGTGTAACGGATAATTGGTCAAAAACAATGAATATCCTGTGAAGAGTGCAGAGCTTTCAGGTTGATCTGTGCCGAAATATTGTAATTTTTAAAGAAAGGGCAGTAGAAATTAGCCCAAGTGTCGAATTGATTTTTAGCAAAATAAAAGCCCTGTTCTTAGACTAGAAACAAGGCGATCTTTTTAATCACATTGTGTCAGGGCATCTTTGGCGAAATGTTCGCGTAAGCTGACAAAGTTCTTCTGTACCCCTGCATCGTGCAGGTCAAATTTTTGTGCAGTGCTAGTACCGTCGCGCTGGAAAGTCGCTGAGCCGGCATCGATTAGAGTCATGCCTTTAAATGACCATTGTTCAATGACACGGTTATTGCCGATATCGCCGGTAAATTCAATCACGCATTTGTCGAGGAATTTGGTCAGTTTGGCCTTGTTGTTGGTCGTGGCTGGAACTACTTCGAGGTTTTGGACTTCCTGTAAGACGCCAACCTGAAGCTGTGGGATTTTGGGTGCAGATGTACAAGCTGTAACTGCGATACTCGCAAGACCAGTCAGAATGAGTGTTTTAAATTTCATATGATTCTTTCTTGTTGAGTGTTGTTAGATTGAGTATAGGAAATATAAAGTGAAATGCCTATAACAAATAGTCTAAATATTGTTTTGGTTGAAGATGTTGAATATCTTGATTTACGACATCAATTTTCTTCATATTAGGGGCAGATAGAAAGCTTATAGACCCCACTATAATAAGCACAAAAATTAATACTATTGCATGGCGTAAGCGGAAAATTTTTAGATCACGAATGTAGATTAACTTTAAATGTTCATAAGCTAATTCTTTTGAAATATCTAGAGAGGTGTCTTCAATTTCATTTTTGTAGTCTTGGACAGATTTTGTGGCAAAGTTCTTTGTTCGCCAAAAAATATTTAATAATTTGAAGTTAAATAAACCACCGCCAAAATATAGCCCTTTTTGATTTGTATTATCTGAAATATGCTTACTAGGATTATCTATTGCGGAGAGTGCTAAAAGTAAAATAAGAACGGTTGCTAGCCACATTACAAAAATTATGGCTGCTAAAGCATGCTGCCACCAAAACTCGTTAATTGTTAAATATTTGAAAATTTCTCTTATTTGAGGAAAAGGAACAATTAAACCTGCTAATAAAGCCCCAATTTTAAAATCTATAGCACGAATATTTTGTTGGGTGTCTTGGATAGCTGAATGAAGAAAATCAAGTTTATCCATTGGCTTGAACCCATGTATTCATCAATATATTTATAACATCACACTCATAGAAATCCGTATAAGGTACTTTGTCACATAGCTTTTTATTGTCATCATTTAAATTTTGGTGAAATACATCAGAAAGAATGATTGGTTTGCGCCATCCTTTGTTTGCATTATTGCAATAGTGAGCTGTTTTTCCAATTAGTTCGCCGATCCAAGTAACTTCATTGATACCACTACCTTTATAGCCAGCTTTTATAACTAAAGCTTGTCCATAATGAAGCCCCATACCAACTTTAAGCTGAGTATAATTTTTTTTCTTAAGTTTTATATTTAAAGTATGAATTAGTGAATTAGCTTTAGCAGCGGTAGTAAATACCTCATTAATTTGGACAGTTGTTTCTGTATTGAATACCCCCCAAACACAATCACCTTCAATATAAATTTGCTGGATATTTTGATTACCGTTAAGGAGCGCAACCAATTCAGAAATATAGGCTCTATATATTTTTGCTAAAACTTTCTTTTGATGTTGAGTAGCTAGGTCTTTTGAACCACGTAGATCAATAAATAAAGCAGAGCAATTTATATGATAGCCGTTGGTGTATGTTAGATCATCTATACCAGGTACTTTATTACTCTCTTGATAATTATTATCTGAAGAGTCTAATATTTCATCAATTCTTTCACGGCTTTTTTCAAAATCATATGATTTTTAATTTGCTTGCATTTTTTATTCATTCATTAAAAACCCCACTAACTTATAGCGGGGTTTTGTTTAACTTTCAAGCAATTATGGCTTAGTGCTGTAACACCGAAATATCTGCCACTTTGGTAAACAACTCACGTAACTGAGCAAGCATACGTAAACGGTTTGCTTTTAAGTCAGCATCATCAGCCATCACCATTACGCCGTCAAAGAATGCATCCACTGGCGCACGAAGAGCAGCAAGTGCAGACAACGCAGCAGTGTAGTCTTTAGCAGCAAATAACGGCTCAACCACAGGCGTGATTTTCGCAAGTTCAGCGAACAATGCTTTCTCAGCATCTTCAACCAGATTCGCTTCAACCACAGCACCTTCAGGTGTTGCTTCTTTTGCAAGAATATTCGCAACACGCTTGTTGGCAGCAGCAAGCGCAGCCGCTTCAGGCAAGGCACGGAAGTGGTTGACTGCATTTACACGCTTGTCAAAATCAAGCGGAGATTTTGGTGAAAGCGCTTGAACAGCTTGAATCACATCAACCGCAACGCCTTGGTCTTCGTATTTCGCACGGTAACGACCTTCAAGGAATGCAACCGCATCCGCCAAAGTCTTGTCGTGATCTTTCAATACATCGCCATAGGCAGCAAGTGCAAGTTTGATCAAATCTTCGATTGAAACATCAAGCTCGTTTTCAGTTACCAGACGTAAAATACCAATCGCAGAGCGACGCAGTGCAAACGGGTCTTTAGAACCTGTAGGTGCTTGACCAATACCGAAAATACCTGTGAGCGTGTCTAAACGATCCGCAAGGGCAATCGTAGTACCTGTCTTCGTCTTAGGTAAAACGTCACCCGCGAATTTAGGTAGATATTGCTCACCTAAAGACTCAGCCACTTCAGCATTTTCACCTTCAAGACGCGCATAGTAAGTACCCGCGATCCCTTGAAGTTCTGGGAATTCACCCACAAGTTCAGAGGTTAAGTCACATTTTGCAAGAAGCGCCGCTTTTTCAGCATCTTCCGCTTTTGCACCTGTAATAGGCGCAAGTGCTACAGCCAATTTCGCAATACGTTCAGACTTGTTCCAAAGCGTACCCAATTCAGCTTGGAATACCATGTTTGCAAGTTTCTCTTTACGAGATGCAAGCGGTTGCTTTTGATCTTGTAAGAAGAAGAATTCAGCATCTGACAAACGTGGACGAACCACTTTCTCGTTACCTTCAATAATTTGTGTCGGGTCTTTCGACTCGATGTTTGACACAGTAATGAAGTAAGGTTGAAGTTTATTGTCAGCGTTCACTAAGCAGAAGTACTTCTGGTTGTCCTGCATCGTGGTGATCAATGCTTCTTGAGGAACAGCAAGGAAGCGTTCTTCGAAGCTTGCACGAAGCGCAACAGGCCATTCAACGAGTGCAGTCACTTCGTCACGAAGATCCGCAGGGACAATTGCAATGGCATTCACTTCATCAGCAAGTGCTTTGACTTGTTGATCGATGATGGCTTGACGCTCTTCAAAAGACGCTACAACGTAAGCCGCTTTTAACTTCGCTAAGTATTCGTCTGCATGCGTTAAAGTGATTGCTTCAGGTGCATGGAAACGGTGGCCATAAGTCACGTTACCTGCTTTGTGGTCTTGAATTGTTGCATCAACCACATCGTTGTCTTTCAACAACACAACCCATTTCACAGGACGTACGAATTCAGTACGGCTTGCCGCAGAACGCATACGTTTTGCGATTGGAAGATTATCCAATGCATTTTGTAAAATTTGTGGCAATAAAACGTCAAGGCTTTGACCTTTGACATCTTTTAAATAGCATACTTTTTCAACTTTACCTGCTTGGAAAGTTGATACTTGATCAACCGTGATGCCTTGACCACGCATAAAGCCTTCAAGTGCTTTCGTCGGGTTGCCTTCAGCATCAAAGGCTGCCTGTTTGGCAGGGCCGTCAAAACGTTTTTGTATGTCTGCTTGTGCAGCATCAACATTGACAATTTTAAGTGCAAGACGACGAGGTGCTGCATAGGCTTCGATTGAATCAAAAACAAGACCAGCATCTTTTAAGCCTTTTACTGTTTCTGCATGTAAGGCATCACGTAATTTTTTCAGGCTTTTTGGTGGAAGTTCTTCACAACCCAATTCGAACAAAACGGTATGTTTAGACATTATTTGCTCTCCTTGTTTGCTTCTTTCGCTTCTGCTTCAACTTGCGCTTTTAATTGTGCCAACACTTCATCACGTAATGCAGGTTCAGCCATTGGGAAACCAAGTTCCGCACGTGCTGCTACATAGCTGGTCGCAATAGAACGTGCCAATGTACGTACACGTAAAATGTAACGCTGACGTTCAGTCACAGAAATCGCGCCACGCGCATCCAATAAGTTGAAGCTGTGTGATGCTTTCACGACTTGCTCATATGCAGGAAGTGGAAGTTTCGCTTCGATCAAACGTGTTGCTTCAGCTTCGTAGAAATCGAACAATTCAAACATTTTTTCAACGTTGGCATATTCGAAGTTATAGGTCGATTGTTCCACTTCATTTTGATGGAACACATCGCCATACGTTACCGTACCGAACTGGCCTTTGGTCCAAACCAGATCGTAAACTGAGTCTACGCCTTGCAAGTACATGGCAAGACGTTCAAGGCCGTAAGTAATTTCGCCGGTGACTGGGTAGCATTCAACACCACCGACTTGCTGGAAGTACGTGAACTGCGTTACTTCCATACCATTCAGCCAAACTTCCCAACCTAAGCCCCAAGCGCCTAGTGTTGGAGATTCCCAGTTGTCTTCTACGAAACGAATGTCGTGTACCAGTGGATCAATGCCAATCGCTTTTAATGAATCGAGATAAAGCTGCTGGATATTGTCCGGGTTTGGCTTAAGCACCACCTGGAATTGATAATAATGTTGCAAACGGTTCGGGTTTTCACCATAACGACCATCTTTCGGACGACGTGACGGTTGAACATAAGCGGCATTCCAGGTTTCAGGACCCAGCGCACGAAGGAAAGTCGCAGTGTGGAATGTCCCTGCACCCATTTCCATATCATAAGGTTGCAAAATGACGCAGCCTTGCTCCGCCCAGTAAGTTTGTAAGGCAAGAATTAAGCCTTGGAAGGTATCAATATGCGATATGGCGCGACTCATGGTCATCCACTTAAAATTAGAGAAAAATTGTGCTCAATTATAAGGACTTTGCAGGGGAGTGGCAAAGGGTTAATGTACGGATACTTTTTTGAAAAAAATAAAACAGGCTTAAAGGATACGCGGCATTTAGAAGCTTACTGCGATTTTAGCTGTACTGGCCGATACAGGCTGATCTGAAAATCAGGAATAAATCAGATGTATGGCATGCTGTTAAGCGGAGAATCATAAAGTTCAACGGATCTCATACGATTGCGACTCTAAAATTAGTTTAATATTCACGCAATATAATAATGCTTAAAAATAAGGAACTTCATGACCACTTACCAAATTCAATGCCATTTAAAATACAAGGTCGTGCAACCGACAGAATTTATTTTTATGCTTCAGGCGGCACATCATTCCGATCAGAAGATTCTCGGAGAACAACTCAGCTTTAACCTGCCTGTGACATGGCATGAATTTCAGGATGCGCAGCATCAAAATCGTCATGTTCGGCTACAGGTCGAACCCTGTGAGGTTTTTGAGCTGAATTATACGGCGACAGTGGTTCGTCAACCGAGCCTCTCTTTGGAACTTCAGCAAGGTATGAAAGAAGTAACCATTCCTGAGCTGCCCGATGAAGTATTGCCTTATTTGTTGGCCAGCCGTTATTGCAATTCGGATTTATTACTGGAAATGGCAAAACGCTCATTTGGCTGGATGATACCGGGCTATACTCGGGTCAAAGCGATCGAACAGTGGATTTATAATAATATTTTTTATGTGTCGGGGAGTTCTGACCAGTTCACCACTGCCACAGATGTGCTGGTGCATCGCGCAGGCGTATGCCGTGATTTTGCCCATTTAGGCATTGCGCTGTGCCGTGCCTTGGGAATTCCGGCACGCATGGTGGTCGGTTATGTAGAAATTGAAAAGTTTTTACCTGACTTTCATGCCATTTTTGAAGCCTATTTAGATGGTGGATGGGTACAGTTTGATCCGACCCGTTTGGCTCCGGTCGAAAATCTTATTCGGATCGGCACTGGAGTCGATGCCGGAGATGTGGCATTTTCAACTTATTATGGTCAGGTTGAGCTGTTAAAAATCCAGCCCCTGATCAAACCTGAATGAATAGGCAGGCCACAATAAAAATGTTCTGGAAATATACTAAGCAAAATGGTTACAAAGGATTTTTCCATTTCAATGGCGATTGATAGGGGAGCGGTTGTTCTGCAAAAAAAAACAGGATCAGTATTTTCAAGCTGAGCGAGATTATTATGGTTTTAAAAAGCTTCGATCGATTCATGATGAAAAGATGTAAAACACAGATGCCTTTCATCTGGCTTGGCTCTATAATGCCCAAAATCTATGAACAATAAGATCAGGCGCACTGTGTTTCACTCCCATCTCGACTGGCTCAATACCTTAAAACCGAATTTCAAAATCCTTCCACTCAAAGACCGTTTGCTCTGCGGAGCTGGGGCACTATTGGGGTTGGTAGTCTCGTCTTTATTGAGTTTATGGATTCTGGGGGATTTTGAAGCCTGGTATATTGCTCCGATGGGCGCATCCTCGGTATTACTTTTTGCAGTGCCGGCCAGCCCTCTGGCGCAGCCCTGGAATATTCTGGTCGGCAACACCATTGCTGCCGTGATTGGCGTGAGCTGTGCCTTGTTAATTGCCAGTCCAACTGAGGCTTTTAGTGTAGCCGTGGCTTTGGCAATTGTCCTGATGATGACCACAGATTCCCTGCATCCACCGAGTGGCGCCGTGGCCATTACCGCAGTGCTGGGCGGCCAGCCGGTGCATGAACTCGGTTATGCCTTTGTATTTTATCCGGTACTACTCAATTCAATTTTACTGATGGTAATTGCCATTGTCTTTAACCGGATGATTGGCAAGGATTATCCGCAGCAAGCTCAACTAAATACTCGTTCCAAGGATCCGACGCCGACCCAGAAAGTCACGATTCAACCGCAGGATATTCAGGAAGTGCTGGATCAGCGCACCGAGCTGCTGGATATCAGCGAATATGACCTGCAAAAAATCATTCTGGAGGCACAAAACCGCGCCAATGCGCGTGCGGTACATGAATTTAGCTGCCAGGATATTATGACGAAGGATGTGGCAACGCTGCATGAAAATGATGATATCCAGCATGCCCTGAACAAGTTCAAGCAGATGAACCTGATGAGCCTGCCCGTCGTCAATGCCGATGAACAACTGATTGGCACGCTGGCGATGTATCAGGTGGTGGAATGGTTCAAGCGCGCTGCCGATGTCCGTAGCAGCTGGGAGCATCAGGTCAAACATATCATGACCCGTAAGGTAATTACGGTGCAGCCTTTACAACCCATTCAGGATCTGGTGCCGTATTTTGTCGAGCGTTCGTTCAACTATATTCCGGTGGTGAGCGAGCAGCAATTGGTGGGAATTATCAGTCGGGCAGATATGATTGCTGCACTCAATCAGGAGCTGAATCATTTTAAAATGAAAGTTTAAAACCGAATTAAAACGGAATTTAACAGAGCATGTGTGATCAACTCTGGTCAGCTTGCCGGCTGAGAAAACTGTAAAATAGTGCCATCGGCAGGGAAAAACACAGCAGAAACAAAAAATGGGAACTAAAATTTTCACTTGAAGGATGCGAGATATAGGCCAGAATCAGGGTTCCCAGTACGCAGCTCATTAAAATCGTGAGGATATTAAACAGCTGATAATGGCGTAGCAGCAGGTGAGTCACTCATAGAAAAGGAAAGACCATCACCCAGTAAGTCAGGCAGATAAAAAAGCTAATCAAAAGCGCTGAAAACAGGCTCATGAAAATGGAGAAAATCCCAGAGCTGGCTTCATGAAATAGCGCATAAGGGAATAAAATTACAGCAATGATCAAAGGTGAAAGTGCGAGGTTAAGCGTCATTTTCCAGGGAGAATTCTGGATCGGTTGAGAGATTAAGTGAAATATCCTGTCCAATATCTATTTGCCACTTTTTGATGTTTTTAATATAGGGACTTTATCATTGTTAAATGCATATCATTTTTCGATGAGAGAAAGATTCAACATATAGGCGATTAATACGACAAAGCACACCGGAGTGTGCTTTGTGGATGGTGTGATGCTTAAAACTTTAATGATTAAATAAAGAACCAGTAAATAAACAGGGAAATAATAAAGATACACATAATATTCAGTACAAAACCGACTTTCATCATTTCGCTTTGCTGGATATGACCGGTTCCAAAAACAATCGCATTGGGTGGGGTAGCTACCGGCAGCATAAAGGCACATGAGGCACCAATACCAATGACAATCACCAGAATTTCTTTGGGCATGCCCATCTGATCCGCAATTGCGGCAAATACTGGTACCAGCAGGGCAGCCGAAGCGGTATTACTGGTAAATTCAGTCAGGAAGATAATAAAAGTGGCGACTACAAAAATAATCATCAGCGGGGAGGCATCACCAAAGGCATTGGCCAGAGTTTGCCCCAGTACCAGCGAACTGCCTGAATCCTTCAGAATGGCACTCAAGGTCAGACCACCACCAAATAGGTACAAGACCCCCCAGTCGGTATTTTCTGCAATCTGTTTCCAGCTTGCGGTACCCAGAATCACCACCATACAGGCAGCCAAAATTGCAATCCAGGTATCCGGCTGGGAAATACCAAAAATTTCGGTGAATTTTTTACTGAAAATCCAGGCAATTGCAGTACAGAGAAAGAGGATCATGGTGGCTATACGGGTGCCGGTCCAGGGAATGTCTTCGGTCACAAATTGTACTTTATGATTTAGTTTTGGACGTAGTACTAGATATAAACTGACCAGCATGGCGGGAAGAATAATGAACATCATCGGCAAGCCGATTTTCATCCAGTCGGCAAAATCATAGCCAAGTGCCTTGGCGGCAATGGCATTCGGAGGTGAACCGACCATGGTGCCCAGTCCGCCAATACTGGCTGAATAGGCAATGCCGAGCAGGATAAAGACAAAAGTTTTACGATCCTTGCTGACATCCAGATGTGAAAGCAAGCCTAAGGCCAAAGGCAGCATCATGGCAGCAGTCGCCGTATTGGAAATCCACATGGACAGCAGCGCCGTCACCACAAAAATCGCCAGTACAGAAATGCCCAGATGCCCTCTGGACATGGAGATGATCCACATGGCAATTTTCCGGTCCAGTTTCTGGATATGCAACGCCGTTGCCAGCGCAAAACCACCAAAAAACAGGAAAATGACAGGATCGGCAAAAGTGGCCAAAGCGGCTTGCGTGGTAATCGGAACCAGTTCTTCACCAGAGGCCATTGGCATAGCCAGCAATACCGCCATTACGGGGACGAGTAACGCTGTAATCGTGATATGAATGGCTTCCGTCAGCCATAAAATACCGATAAAGGCTAAAAGTGCCAGTCCTTTATTGGCATTCTGGTCATAGGGCAGGTAAAGATATAAGCCATAAGCTACAATGGCTGCGACAAAAATAAGGATCCAGCCTTTCAGCAGTCCTTTGGGCATAGCATTGGTCGGGGTAGCTAGGTTGGTCTGAGTCATATGCTCTCCTTGCAAGGTGTTTATTTACGTCATTTTTATATTAGCTTTGAATTTTTAATTTTGTTTTGTTTAAAAAATACCCTATTTAAAGATACTATAACCAGATTGTTGCAATAATCCAGCACTTTGCCAGAGGGCATACAGGCCCAAGCCAAGAAGTAAAGCCAGGACAATCCATTTGAAGTGCTGCTGAGACAAACGATGGCGTATTTTGCCTCCGATCCAGACACCAGCAAGGGCGAATAAGCTGATCCCGATCAGAATATGCTGTTGATGGGTTTCCAGTGTGATCAGAATTGGAAACAGTAAAACTAGCTGGATCAGTTTACCGGCAATGAAATTGAGATTGCTGATAATGACAATATCTGTTTTAGAGAGCTGGCAACTCATTAAATACATCATTAGAAAAGGCGCCATGGCATTGGTCGCACCTCCAATAATGCCGGCCAATAAACCAAAACAGAGCATGCTGGAAATATGTGGGCTGACTTGCAATGGCCGTGCCCGTAACTGGTCCAAGACATAAAATACAATCACCAGACCCAGTAACAGTTTTAAATAAGCTTCATTTAGCCAAAGTAACAGTTTGACCCCGAGTACACTGCCGATCAGGCTACTAAGTATTAGTGGCCAATAGCGTTTTATATAATAGCCAATACTATTCAACAGGCTATGCGCAGGGTCGGCATTCAGCATGATCAGATTCAGCAGCAGACAGGGCAGAATGACAAGGGTAACCGCGATACTAAGCGGATATGCGCTGGACAGAACAGCCGTACTCATCATGGGAAAGCCAAAGCCGCTTAAACCATGCAGCAGGGCTGCTACGGTACAGAGCCACAGCATCATCCATTCTGCCTGAGTCATGTGAAATCCATTTTAAAAAATTGGAATCTTGAACTTATCGTGAATTCAACTGAGAAAGAAAGTGAAAAGCAGTAATAGAGCAAAGAAATAACAAAAAAATATAGGCAAAAAAAGCCACGATAACTTGGGGAAATTACCGTGGCATCAAAATTTCATCCCATTTAACCGGGGTGAAAGAGGAAGCTCTGCGATGAAACTGGTTAAGAACGCTTGTTAAAAATGACTGTACAGCTTAATAGCGTTTATCTTAATAGCGTTTATCCTGATTCACTGTACGCACAGGATTTTGATAGCCCTGAGGTTGATGAACGCTGTCATGATCAATTCTGTACTGTTTTTTCGGCATGATTAACCACAGCACCAGATAAACCAAAATACCCGGGAATGCGGCACTCATGATTGAAATCACCACAAAAATCAGACGTAATAAATTCGCGTTCCAACCAAAACGTTCAGCAATACCACCCATCACACCTGCAATCATGTTTGAGCGGTTAGAGCGATATAAACCAACATTGGCCATTAAAATCTCCTGATTAAAAATAGGTTTGAATCCTAAAACGGATCCATACTTAAAGAAATGGAGTTTGCTTAAGCTTTTTAAAGTGCTGATTAAAAATAAAATCGTTAAGTAATGTTAATAAAGATTAAAACCAGATCTAAGAGCTACTAACATAGTGAAAATTCTATTGAACTCTTGTGTAAAGTTCAGCAGCTTTGCTGTGTGCTTTTTGCTCGCCATGTTTCCTATTTAGGTTTATTAAAAATGAAATTGGATGTATCACGTTGTACATTAAGCAGTTTTTTTAAATGTAGCCTGGTGTTGGGGAGTATAGTGATTTTGCAGGCTTGTGATCAGCAACAAGTCAAACCTGAACAGGAAAGTCAGGCGGCCTCAGAAGAGGGTGTTAAAATTTCCGCTGCCAATACGAAGGCCGATGTAGTGACCGTCAGTGCCAAATCCTTAACTCAGGTCGCAGGGCAGGCGACTCTTCCGGCAGAAGCTGATTTAAACCCTGCAACTGTACCAGAGGATGCCAAGGCGTTTATAGGCCGTTATCATACTGAAATCGATTGTGATGGCCGCTTTGCCCCTTGCACTGAAGGCAAGGCAGAATTTATTTTGACTCTGATGCCGGACGGTACCGTGCATCGCAGCATTTTACAGTATGGCAAAGTATTTATTGATAATACCAAAAACAGCACGGCTCACAATATCACCTACCGTAAAGACCGCTGGTTTATCAATCCTGAGCGTACCGATATAGTAGTGAATCGCAAAGAAGGGGCGAGCTTTTACTATAAGATTAAAGATTCAAATCACTTAGTCATGAATCTGGAAAAAATCTATAGTGAAAAGGAAAGAACCAACCGGGAATTATTTGATCGCGGTTATCCGGCACCTTCAAAAGCCTATGAACTGGTCAAAGACACATCCTTTCATATTCAAAAATAATGCCCGATAAAAATCGGCTGATCTGGTCGAAAGCTTAATTCAAATACGATTTAGATTAGACAATAAAGGCAAGTTGTGGGAACGTGTGAGCCTAAAATCTGGGCGCAGAAATACACGACCAAAACATCGCAATTTAATTAAAATATAATAAGGGAAATCAGGGAGACATTCTAAGGAAAGAATGGTGGGTCGTCCGCGATTCGAACGCGGGACCAACGGATTAAAAGTCCGCTGCTCTACCAGCTGAGCTAACGACCCTGAGGAATAAAAATGATGATGACCATTTTTATGACGCAAGAGTGTGGTGTACTTTTACGTGATCCTTTCGGAAGATGGTGGGTCGTCCGCGATTCGAACGCGGGACCAACGGATTAAAAGTCCGCTGCTCTACCAGCTGAGCTAACGACCCATCAAGGGATATCAAATAAGTGGTGGGTCGTCCGCGATTCGAACGCGGGACCAACGGATTAAAAGTCCGCTGCTCTACCAGCTGAGCTAACGACCCTGAACCATCATTCAAACCAGGTTTGAATGTGCAGTGCAAGTCAAGCTAAATAGCTTAAAGCACCACTTTGTTTGATGGAGCGTATTGTAGCAAGATCTCATTTCAGCGCAAGCAAAAAATAACAAAGTTGCCCATGTTTGATTATAAATACAACAATTATGCTTTATCTAAACAAAAAATAGGCAACTTCAGTACTTAGAAGCGATATTGATAGGCCTGGATATTGGCAAAAATCTCTGCGGTGAGCTCCGAATATGCCGTTGCACCTGGCAATAACACCAGCAGGCGTTCATCGGTTTTACTCGGATCAAATGCTTGCTCTTTCAATTTATTTTTCTGGTATTTAAAGGTACCTGTAGTTTCAATCTGCTGTTGTATACGTAAAAATACCGGTACCGCATAAGCCGGCAAGCATTTTTTAAAGCAAGCGGCCATGGCTGCTAAATCTGCATCATCCAATTTTACATCGGGTTGCAGGGTAATCGCGGCCATACCGGCACGACCATTGGTATTGGGAATTTCTACGCCATACACCACCGCTTCAACGATTTTGTCATACTCGGTCAGCATGTTTTCCACTTCAGTTGTAGAAACATTTTCCCCTTTCCAGCGGAAAGTATCGCCTAAACGATCGACAAACTGCGCATGACGGAAGCCGATATTGCGCACCAGATCTCCGGTATTGAAGTAAGCATCACCTGTGGTAAATACGTCGTGCATAATGACTGACTTGTTTTTTTCCGGGTCGGTATAACCATCAAAAGGTGAACGACGGGTGATTTTACCAATCAGTAAACCGGTTTCGCCTTTTTTCACTCGTTTGCAACGGCCTTTAGTATCCCGCACCGGCTCATTTTTATCTTTATCAAAGGCAATAATCGCATACGGTGTGGGTGAGAAACCGACGGTATTGTCAAAATTGAAAATATTGCTAAAACCGACATTGCCTTCACTAGAGGCATACAGTTCCAGCACTTCCTGAATGCCAAAACGGGATTTAAATTTATCCCAGATATTTGGGCGCATGCCATTCCCAATCATCTTAGTCACGCGGTGACCTTTTTCCAGTTCAGATGGGGGAGCATCCATCAGATAGCGGCACAACTCACCGACATAACCAATCGCAGAGGCATCAAATTTTTGCACATCCTTCCAGAAAGAAGAGGTCGAAAATTTACGCCGAATCGCCAGGGTGCTGCTCCCTGCAATGACACCGCACCAGCACACCACCATGCCTGTGGCATGATAAAGCGGCAGGGTACAGTACATCACATCATCTTTATTGAGATTCAGCACATGCCCATAGGTGCCATAAGCCAGCGTCCAGCGACCATTGGTAAAGATCACCGCTTTAGGTAGACCCGTGGTGCCCGAGGTGTAAATATAGAACAGCCCGTCTTTGCCCTGTACCGAATGAGTAGTTGATGGATTGAATTTGGGAGCAAGATCGGTTTTTTCAGCCAGGTTGATAAAGCCTTCAGGCGCCTGACCCGGATCGGCTTGAGTGTTTTGATCTGCAAACCAGTGCAGGCGGTCACTGCTAATATTCAGGTCATTACGAATCTCGTTGACTGCATGACGACACTCTTCACCCACAATCAGGGCAATCGGTTTGACCAGATTGATACTGTGCGTCAGCACCTTGCCGACTTGAGAGGTATTCACCAAGGCGGTGGTCACACCCAGTTTAGCCAGACCAATCACGCTAGCAATCAGCTCAGGGCGGTTCTCGACCATCACGGCAACTACATCACCTTTCTTGGCACCCAAGGAGAGATAGAAATGGGCAATCTGGTTGGCCCGAGCATTTAGAGCAGCATAGCTATAGCTTTGCTCTTCAAAACGCAAGGCGATACCTTCGGGGTTACGCTTGGTCGCTTTTTCAAAAGCCAGACCCAAGCCGGCCGGTGTGTTCGGAGTACGTAAATATGCCTGTCTTAGACCAGTGAGCAAATTGGGCACTTTGGTCAAAAAAGCCGGGATTTTGGCAGCGACATCTGCAATCCCAATCAGATCGTGTGGTTTCATTTGGGTCATGAGAATCCTATTTATTTTTCGTATCCGATACGTTCAATTTATATACAGTAGACGAGCTATCCATCTTTTAGCGTTAAAACACTAGTGCAATCAACCTATTCTGACTAAATCTAGCAAAAAAAACCTAGTCACCGAAATGACTAGGTTTTTTTAGATGACTGCAATTGAGCAAATTATGATTCAGTTGCAGTATTGGCTTTTTTCGGTGGACGACCACGTGGACGACGTGGACGAGCAGCCTGTTTCTCCGCTTTTTCAGCTTCGCTGGCTTCAGTGTCTTCTGTTGTTACTTCGGCCTGATCCTGGGCTTCTGTAACAGGAGCTTCTGATTCAGCATTTGCTTCAACTGGCGCAGCATCTCTAGGTTGAGCTTCAGTCACTGGAGCCGCTTCTGTAGGAGCTGTATCTACTGGTGCCGTCGTTTCAGTTGCTTGTTCAGCTGGCTGAGCATTTACGGTTTCTTCAATAGCGATTTCAGTGGTTACTGGAGTTTCAGTTGCCGCTGCTTCAGCAGACTCTGCTTGCGCTTCTGCTGCTACAGGTGCTTCTGGCGCAGTTTCAACTGCCGGAGCTGTTTCTACTTTGGCCTGTTGCTTGGCTTGTTGCAGGGCCTGTTCTGCAGCCTGTTTAGCCAGGCGGCGACGCTCACGTGGATCGTTTGCGACACGTTTGTCCGACACCGGTTTTGGTGGAGTCAGGTCCAGAACTGGAGCCGGCTCCGCTTCAACCTTGGCTACGGTTACTTGAACATCACGGGTAACCGGTTTTTTCTCTGCGGCAGGCGATGCTGCAGCCACCAGACTCGCGTTGTACTCTTTTGTGAACTTCTCTAGAGCACGGTTGAAGGTTGGCAATAAACCAAACTGTTCAATCAGTACGGAGCAGTCTTCACCATAAACATGGCGAATCAGGCTACCAATAGTGAACTGACCCAAAGTTGGTACTTGTGACGGAGTCAACTTTTGAACTGTAGCCTGTTGAGGCTGTCCTTCACGTTGCTGACGACGACGCTGACGCGGATCGTTGCTGGCACGAGGTTTTTCAGCACTTGATTCTTCCGCTGTCACAACTTCTTCAGCAGGTGCTGTCAGTGCAGCTTCCACCACATTTTCAGCAGCGGCTTCTTCAACTGGCGCATCTGCCGGTGCAGTAACTTCAACCGCTGGCGTTACAACTGCAGCATTGTCATTCAATGCCACGATTTCGCTTTTCGCCTGGTCAATATTCACGACCATGGCTGTTGGCATCACGTCTTGACGTGGTGCATCGACCAACTCAACACGAAGCTGTTTGTCATTGACTGCTGGCGCTTCAACGACTGCAGGTGCTGCTTGTTGAGCCTGCTCATTCAGCACGCTTGGATCGCGGTGGCGATTTGGACGTTCCTGACGTGGCTGGTTACGGCGGTCACGACGTGGCATTGCCTGTTGTGGCTGTTGCTCATTGTTTTGAACATCATTTTGCTGAGATGGCTCGTTGTGATGCTGACGGCGAGAATTACGCTTGTTTTCACGTGCTTCATGACGTTGCTCTTGACGAGATACCTGAGCCACTTCTTCATGCACCTGATGTTGCTGAGGAGCGGAAGCTTCGGACTGAACCTGCTCACGCGGTTCTTTGTGCTTCGGATTGCGTGGTTTTTTATTGTTATGACGCGGCGCTCTTTCATCACGCTCTGCCGGTTTTTCAGCATCACGTTCCTGTTTTTGCGCTACAGTCGATGGTGCAAGGTAGGCATTGCTGCTTGCCGGAGCAGCAGGTTGAGACACTTGCTGTGGCGCAGGTTGTGCCACTGGTGCAGACAATTGACCGAACTGACCACGGCTCACCGCACCGCCATTGATCATTTGTTCAATTGCTGCAGCTGCATTGTTGGCAGTACGCGATTGATCAACAGTCGCAGCCTGTTTTTGAACAAACAGGTTTTCTAACCAGGCACATGGGCTAGATGCAGGAGCAGCAACTTGTGCTTGGGCAGGAGCTTGTTGCGCAACAAGTGCTTGCTGTGCATTTTGGTTTTGCTGGTTACGGCGTTTATTGTTTCTACCGTTGTTTTGCTGTTGAGCAGGCGCTGGTGCAGCAGCATGCGTATGTTGTTCTTCTTCTAAATGCCATTCAGATGACTCATAGCCCAACTCTTTTTCACTTGAACGTGTTGCTTCAGTACGTTCATAGCTGGTTGGTGCAAAGCCTTCGGCATTATAAGTGATTTCATAATGCGGTGTTTCTAGATGCGGGTGCGGCAACACAGTCACACGTACATTTGAAGTCTGTTCCAAATACACCAAGGTGTGACGTTTTTCATTCAATAAGAAGGCCGCAATTTCCACTGGAACTTCGACTTGAACTTCACCATGACGTTCGCGTAATGCAATCTCTTCCACTTTACGCATAATCGAAAGTGATAAAGAACGAAGATCACGAACCATGCCGGTACCATGGCAGCGTGGGCAAACGTAGCCAGTCGCTTCTTCAAGAGAAGGACGTAGACGTTGACGGCTCATTTCCATCAAACCAAAACGTGACAATTGACCGAACTGAATACGGGCACGGTCACTTTGCGTTGCTTCACGTAGCTTCGCTTCCACCATACGCTGGTTGCGGTCTTTGGTCATGTCGATGAAGTCGATCACCACCAGGCCACCGATATCGCGTAAACGTAATTGACGCGCGATTTCTTCTGCCGCTTCAATGTTGGTGTTTAACGCGGTGTCTTCAACGTCGCTACCGCGAGTCGATTTTGCTGAGTTAATGTCAATTGACACTAAAGCTTCAGTTTGGTCGATCACGATCGAACCGCCCGAAGGAAGTTTTACTTCACGTTCATAAGCGGTTTGAATTTGGCTTTCAATCGCGAAATGCGCGAATAAAGGTTCATTTAAGGTATAGGTTTTCAGCTTTTCTAACTGACGTGGCATTACCGCTTTTACGAAGTTGTAGGCTTCGTTATAGGCTTGTTCTGAGTCAATCAGGATTTCAGCAACATCATCACGCAGGTAGTCACGAATGGCACGTGTCACCACGCCCGCTTCCTGATGTACCAACATTGGCGATGGACCTGAACTTGCAGTGCTCTGGATTTGTGCCCAAAGGTCTAACAAGTGCTGTAAGTCGAGTTGCAATTCTTCTTGTGAACGGCCAATCCCGGCAGTACGCACAATCACACTCATACCACGTGGCACGTTCAGTGTTGCCAGCATTTCTTTCAGTTCTTCACGCACTGAACCGGAAATCTGACGGCTGATACCACCACCTTTCGGGTTGTTTGGCATTAATACCAAATAACGGCCAGCAAGTGAGATAAAAGTAGACAGAGCAGCGCCTTTATTGCCACGCTCTTCTTTTTCCACCTGAACCAGAAGTTCGGTACCTTCAGTGATCAGTTCACGGATATTTGAAGTTTGGCGAGGGTCGGCTTTGTAATATGAATTTGCGATTTCACGCATTGACAGGAAGCCTTGGCGACCTGCACCATATTCAACGAATACAGCTTCTAAAGAAGGTTCAACGCGAGTCACGTGACCTTTGTAGATATTGGATTTTTTTTGTTCACGGGTACGATTTTCTAAATCAAAATCGTAAAGACGCTGACCAGTGACAAGTGCAACGCGAATTTCTTCGGCATGTGTTGCATTAATCAACATACGTTTCATGGGTGTAACACCTTATAGTGATACACAGCAAAAAATCGCTATACACGTAGCGAACATCACACATCACGGATCAATGGCTCAAATCTGCAATGAATTTCATTGTGGTTTGAGTCTTTTATGACCGAGCTCTATTTAATATAGATGGGCTTCGGTTTTTGATTCACGTATTGATGATGGCAATACGGCTTCAATCTTTAAACGGATTAAAGTCACCTGAACGCTTCACTGGCGGACGAGCGGTGCATTGGATGTGTGTAACTTTCACTGTCACATTGCTCGAAGATCATCCCTTCTTTATAGAAAGTGTCTTGATACGGAATTGTCGTCGTATCTTTACAAACTGTGCAGATCCAATGCATCAACGCTGTAGCCTGAAGTCGTCTTCAGGTTGCGACTAATCTGATGTGTATCAGTTTACGTTTAAAAACCAACAAAGTTGGCGACATATTTTTTAAGACAAACTGATTTATGTACCTGAGGTACAATTAAACGCAACAGTTTGCTTTGTTTGCCGATATAATAAGCCTTCGGCGTGGCATAATTCTTTGGGGACCTTCCCGTATCATGTGAGTCTTTAATTGAACAATCAAGTTCAGAAAAATCTGAAATGATTCAACTTTTACTCACAAACGATGGTTTCCGTGCGCTGACTATATCAAACCTTGCATCATCTGCCTATGGGCTAAGCTTATGTTTCTTGTGTAAAGCATAACCTAAGTGATCAGTTTTTAATCAATTTTAGTATTTTTTGGGTCATAGTAACTGTATGAATTCTACGCAACAATGGCAAAACGTCACTTGGTTTGAAGTGGATGAACATCAAGATGGACAACGCATCGATAATTTCCTGTTTAGTCGTCTGAAAGGTGTGCCAAAAAGCCGTATCTATCGTCTGATTCGTGAAGGCCAGGTTCGCGTTAATAAAAAACGCATTAAAGCAGAAACCAAACTCGCAATCGGTGACCAGATTCGCGTTGCGCCGATTCGCTATGAACAAAAAGATGAATCTGCTGCACCTGTTTCTGACAAAGTGGCACAAGGCTTATTGGCCCGTGTGATTTATGAAGATGAAGGTTTGATGGTCGTGAATAAACCTTCCGGGATTGCTGTGCATGGTGGTAGCGGTGTGGCCTATGGCCTGATTGAGGGCTTGCGTGCCGCAACCGGTAAAAAGTATCTGGAACTGATTCACCGGATTGACCGTGATACTTCCGGTCTGGTGATGATTTCCAAAAAGCGTAGCGTGTTGAAAACATTACAAGATATGTTGCGTGAACATAAAATCAAAAAAACCTATGCGGCGATTGTGAAAGGCAATGTTGTGATCGATCGTCAACTGATTGATGCACCTTTACACCGTTATGAGCTGGCCAATGGTGAGCGTCGTGTATGCGTGTCACCGAAAGAAGGTAAAGAGTCTAAGACGCAGTGGAATGTGGCTGAGCGCTTTATGCATGCAACGCTTGTCTATGCATCGCCGCTTTCAGGCCGTACCCATCAGATTCGTGTACATGGTTTAAGTATTGGTCATCCTTTAATTGGCGATGAAAAATATGGTCATGAAACTGCATACAAAGGTCCGAAAGCCCGTCGTTTATGTTTGCATGCACTGCGTCTGGAAATTCCGGGTTATGAAACCATTGAAGCACCATTGCCTGAAGACATGCAAAGTCTGGTGGCACAGCTCCGTGCACAGAAGAAAGATAAAGAACCGGCTTTAACGGATCGGGACGAAGATTAAATGCTCTTCTCTTAAGTAGCGGGATTATTTGATGAATAGTCCCGTTATTCAAGAATGTAGATGAATAACTTTGACCTCTCCCTTGCGCTGCTCATCTCCTAAGGAGAGGGAATGTCACGATAGCAAATGAGAGGAATGAATTAAATTTTGTTAAACTTATCTCACCATATTTAGTTCGTTCCTTGAGCTTGAAAAATAATAGAAACTCCCTCGTCTTAGGAGATGAGAATCCTCAGAATATATTCTGAGTTCGCAAGGGAGAGGTCAATTTCAAGTGATTATTCACTCTGAATCAAATATTGGATTAATTCATGAACAAAACTTTAGAACTTGTTATTTTTGATTGGGATGGGACTTTATTTGATTCAGTTGGGCAGATTGTTCAAAGCCTACAATTTGCTGCCAAAGAATATCAACAACCCTTAACGGATGACGCTGCAAAAAGCATTATCGGTTTGGGGTTGCCTGAAGTTGCACAAGTCTTGTTTCCAGATGTACCTGAATTGCATGCTGATATTTTGCAATGCTATGCAACCCACTATGTTGAAAATTCGAAAGGTGATGCATGGTTTGAAGGGGTAGCTGAGATGCTGCAAACATTAAAAGCTGAAGGCATCAAACTTGCGGTGGCAACCGGAAAAAGCCGTAAAGGTTTGGACCGGGTATTAAGTCAAACCCAGAGTCATGAGCTTTTTGTTGTGACCCGTGCGGCAAGTGAAACCAAATCTAAACCTGATCCACTGATGCTCGCAGAAATTTTGTACATTACCGGTGTCAGTGCTGAAAATGCGATTATGGTCGGTGATACGTCCTATGACCTGGAAATGGCGCAGAATATTGCCATGCCACGTATTGGGGTAAGTTATGGGGTGCATACACCTGAAACGCTGGCTCAATACAAGCCAATTGCTATTGCTGAGGATGTTGCAAGTCTGCACCAGTTATTATTAAATCAGGTGAATTTGAAACAGGCAGTTTAATAGATCTCGGATGTTAAAAGGGTGATTTAAAATCGCCCTTTTTTTATACGTATTAAGTTCTAAATTGACTTACTGGATTCTAAATTTTTGCAGATCAGGTTTGTGGTTACCCCAACCGGTCCAGTAATTGACCACAGTGACGGTTTTATTTTCAATGCTCATGATTTTATAAAGATTATTACGCGGCGGTGAAATTTCATTGGGACGAATGACTTCAGTCATCATAAAAATCTCTGGTGTAATCCAGGTAATGCGCCATGCATCGGTATTGGAGTCGCCACGGCTACAGTCCATTTCATTTTGCCAGGCAGCAGCGGTCGCTTGAGGATTAAATTTAAGTCCGGCACAACTTGCGCCATTTAAAATGAGATACTTGTTTTTAAGTTGATTTTGATAACTTTGTGCAAAGCTTGTACTACATAAGGTGCTCAGTAAAGCCATCAATACCAGTGTTTTAATTTTCATTGCTAATATCTTAAGTCATTGTTTTTAATTATTTAAAAATATCATGTTGATTGAGCAATGCATATATCGTTTTTGCTCAAAATGTAAGGATCGTCTCATCTTTTAGTCGTAGGCATGATTGATTGTTAAAATGAATCACCTGCATTGCAGAGTTGATTACTCGGATATCATGAAATATCTATGCTAAGTGCTTTGTTTCACTTAAAAAATAGAATGCCATTTATAGCTAATAGCTATTGTAAAAAATAAAATAAGTATTGGCATAAAAACCGCATTTTTTAGATTCTAAATCAGTTTATACATATACACGTTTCTCAAGATGGACAGCACCCATTTGCTGATGGGTTTGATCATTTGCATAGATTTTTTCTGATTGTTCATTCCATTTCCATCGATCACGGTATAAGTCCAATTTTTTTTGCAGTTTAAGGAAACATTGATGTCGAATTCTGCTGTTGTTGAATCAGTCGCATTGGCACTTAGAGAAGCTGAGTTGTCACAAACTGCGATTGCACCGGTTCGCCCACAGTTGGGTGGTGAAAGTGCTGATGTAGATATTGCTTACGCAGTTCAAGAATTAAATACCCAACGTGCCTTAAGCGAAGGACGTCGTTTAGTTGGCCGCAAAATCGGTTTGACTTCAAAAGTTGTACAAGCTCAACTTGGTGTAGATCAGCCTGACTTCGGTATGCTGTTTGCAGACATGTCGTATGGTGATGGCGAAGCTATCCCGGCAGGTCTATTGATTCAGCCTAAAGTTGAAGCAGAAATCGCATTAATCATCAACAAAGATCTGACCAAAGAACATCATACCTATGCAGACATTATCAGTGCGACTGAATATGCCTTGCCAGCGGTAGAAGTGGTGGATAGCCGTATCGAAAACTGGAAAATTTCCTTGATTGATACCGTTGCCGATAACGCATCTTCTGCAGCTTTCGTTTTGGGTTCAAAACCTGTGAAACTTGAAAACTTGGATTTGGTGAACTGCAAAATGACCATGACCCGTGGTGATGAAGTGGTATCGACTGGTGTAGGTAAAGCCTGCCTTGCAAACCCGCTCAATGCTGCAGTTTGGTTGGCGGATGAGATGGTTCGTCGTGGTCGTCCGCTTCTTGCCGGTGACATCGTATTGACCGGTGCATTAGGTCCAATGGTGGTTGCACACCCGGGTGATGAATTCAAAGTTGAAATTGAAGGCTTTGGTTCAGTGACAGCAGCGTTTGCAGCTGAATAAGCATTGAGCTAAACACGGAATTTTTGAGAGTACAGATTCATGAAAAAGATTAAATGTGCATTGATCGGTCCTGGGAACATTGGGACTGACTTGCTTTACAAACTTCAACGTAGCGAATGGTTAGAGCCAGTTTGGATGGTTGGGATTGACCCAACCTCTGAAGGTTTGGCGCGTGCAGCGAAAATGGGTTTAAAAACCACTGCTGAGGGCGTAGACGGTTTATTGCCTCATGTTTTAGCAGACAATATTCAAATTGCTTTTGATGCAACGTCTGCATATGTACATGCTGAAAACAGCCGCAAGTTGAATGAACTTGGCGTACAGATGATTGACTTGACGCCTGCAGCGATTGGTCCATTCTGCGTACCACCGGTAAATCTTGAAGCTTTGCTTGAACAAGGTGACTTGCCGAACGTAAACATGGTGACATGTGGCGGTCAGGCAACCATTCCTATGGTGGCAGCGATTTCACGTGTTCAAGCTGTGAACTACGGTGAAATCATCGCAACGGTATCGACTAAATCGGTTGGTCCTGGTACACGTAAAAATATTGATGAATTTACACGTACCACTGCCGGTGCAATTGAGCAGGTGGGCGGCGCGAAACAAGGTAAAGCGATCATCATTATCAACCCTGCTGAGCCACCACTGATGATGCGTGACACTGTGCACTGCTTAGTTGAAGGTACGCCGGATCAGGCTGCCATCACAGCATCTGTGCATGCCATGATCAAGGAAGTTCAAAAATATGTACCAGGTTACAAACTTGTAAATGGTCCAGTATTTGACGGCAACCGTGTTTCAATGTTCTTGGAAGTGGAAGGTTTGGGTGATTACTTGCCTAAATATGCCGGTAACCTGGACATTATGACTGCAGCTGCTGCACGTACTGCAGAAATGTTTGCAGAACGTCTCATTGCTAACCAAGCAGCGCAAGCTGAAGCAGAAGCTTAAGGAGCAGACCATGTCAAAAATTATTATTAATGATATGACGTTACGTGATGGTATGCACCCAATGCGCCATCAAACTACACCAGAGCAAATGGTTGCGATTGCCACTGCACTTGATGATGCCGGTGTACCTTTAATAGAAGTAACACATGGTGACGGCCTAGGCGGTAACTCTGTGAACTACGGTTTTGCAGCTGCAACAGACGAAGAATATTTAACCGCGGTGATTCCAAAGCTTAAACAAGCCAAAGTATCTGCACTTTTAATTCCGGGTATTGGTACGGTTGACCATTTAAAAATGGCACATGATCTAGGTGTAGCAACGATTCGTGTTGCAACACACTCTACAGAAGCTGACGTTTCTGAACAGCATATTACTGCTGCGCGCAAACTGGGTATGGACACTGTGGGCTTCTTGATGATGGCACACATGGCAGCTCCAGAAAAACTTCTTGAAGAAGCAAACAAGATGGTGTCTTACGGTGCAAACTGTATCTATGTAACTGACTCTGCAGGTTACATGCTTCCTCAAGACGTGATCGACCGTGTGGGTCACTTACGTCAACACTTGGATCCAAGTATTGAGCTTGGTTTCCACGGTCACCATAACTTAGGCATGGGTGTATCGAATACTGTTGCTGCTGTTCAAGCAGGTGCAGTACGTGTTGACTTGGCATCTGCTGGTTTGGGTGCTGGCGCTGGTAACACGCCACTTGAATTATTCATCGCTGTGGCAAACCGTATGGGTATGGACACTGGCGTTGACCTGTTCAAAGTACAAGACGTTGCTGAAGATCTAGTGATTCCAATGATGCACAACCCGATTCGTGCAGACCGTGATGCGGCAACTTTAGGTTATGCGGGGGTTTACTCTTCATTCCTGTTATTTGCTAAACGCGCTGAAGCGAAATACGGCGTATCTGCGCGTGAAATCCTGATGGAACTTGGTCGCCGTGGTACGGTTGGTGGTCAGGAAGACATGATTGAAGACCTGGCATTAACCATGTCTAAAGCGCGTGAGTTACAAGCTTAATTTTTAATGCAATCGTATTAAAATAAGGCTAATAAAAAAGCATCCAAAGTGGATGCTTTTTTATTATGAAGTAGTTTTAATAATATATTAAAACTCTGATCTCAGATATTTTAGTTATAGTGTTATGTGAAGATTATTTTAGTTTAATTTTTTCCTTAAACATAAAAACGATAAATAAAAAATAGTGGCTCAATATTTTAAAAAAAATTGCGCTTATTAATAGAGAAAACAAAAAATAAATTAAATATCCGGTCAAATTTTTATTTTCTTTAATCGGTTTAAAATCTAAGAGATTGAGCGCTTAAATCTGGGCTTGGAATATGGAGAGCTAAAAGAGCAAAAGTTTAATACTGTGGTCGGATTTTTTATTTAAACCGACTTGCGCATGATGGCGGCATGGATTTTATCAGCTGAATGGGGAACTCATCATGCGTCGTCACAATTTATGGATTGCAATGCTTGCTGCGACAGCAACTTTAGGGACAACTGCAACGAATGCAGACTTTATTGACGACAGCAATGTTCAACTCAAATTTAAAAACTTTTATCTAGACCGTCAGTATCAAGATGACTATTCATCACGTAACTGGGGTTCTTGGTCACAAGGGGTGACTCTGGATGCCAAGTCCGGTTATCACGATATCGGTGGTGGTGTGCAGGTTGGTGCTGATGTACTGGTGCAACATGCAGTCAAACTCAACGGCCATGATAAAAATCCGGACTGGGTTTTACCGCACGATGGCAAAGAATCAAAAGATCATTTCGGTAAAGTCGGCGCGACCTTAAAAGCCAAAGTTTCACAAACTGAGCTGAAAGTCGGCGAGTTATTGCCGGTATCTCCAGTCTTGGTATTCGATCCATCCCGTCAGTTATTAACGACTTATAGTGGCGCTTGGTTAGAGTCTAAAGACCTTAAGGATACCAAGTTAACTCTGGCGTATATTGATGGTATTAACAACCGTTATGACAACCAGTTCCGTGACTTAACTAAATTTGCTCCACCAAGTTTCTATGATACGGGTGCTGAAGCTGATGGCATGTGGATTGCGGGTGTAGACCACCAGCTTACTAAAGAAGTAGGGGTGAGCTACTGGTATGCCGATGTTCAAGACATTTACCAACAGCATTATCTGGGTGTGAATTACAAAACTGCGCTCGGTGAAAAAACCAAATTAGATAGCCACATTCGTTACTTCGATAACTCGGAGTCAGGTGACAAGCTGTATGGTGAGATCGATAACCAGGCATTATCTGTCGCTGCAAAAGTGAATCATGGTGCACATAGCGTAGGTGTGGGTTACCAGCAAATGTTTGGTAATAGCCCATTCCCGACATTGGGTGGCTGGGTGCCACAGCCTTATCTGGCGAACTGGGGGGTAGCGACCTTTACCGCGCCTGAAGAAAAGTCATGGAATGTTGCTTATGGCTATGATTTCTCTGAAATGGGTGCAAAAGGCTTAAATGTAACAGCCGTATATTTCAAAGGTTATGATCAGAAAGGGACGGGGGCATATCAAGGTCAAAACTTCAATACGGATGAAGTGAATGCCATCGTGAACTACACTGTGCCAGAAGGGAAATTAAAAGGTTTGGGTGTACAGGCGATGTATATTGATGTGAATTTTGCCAATCCAGCAAAACCAGACCTGCAAGAATACCGTGTCGCAACTACTTATACCCATAAATTCTAATACCCGTATATTTTAAAAGCAGTCAGTCTTCTGGCTGCTTTTTGGTTTAAGAATGCAGTTAAAGCCTTAGTTTATGTAGGGTTTAATTTATAAATTAATAAATAAAACAAACACTTAAATTATATCTATTTTGTAGGGTGCAATCGTAATTTTGTATCAGTTTGCTGCAGCTGAGCGGTTAATATAAGGGTGTACACAAGTCATTTTAATGAGTCAACTTGACGTCGAATTCTTGAAAATAGAGGGACACGCAAGCGAAAGACTGTAAGAGGAAGCAATATGAGCACTGTTCAAATCCCTGACTATCAAACAGATCCATTCTTTGGCTTAGAAGACAAATGGATTGAAACCGCTGAAGGCGAGTTGACCCATTACCACGAAATTGGTGAAGGTACGCCTATTCTATTTTTACACGGTTCAGGTACAGGTGTATCGGCTGCGGCAAACTGGTGGTTAAACCTGCCACAAATTGGTGAGCAGGCACGTTGTATCGCGATTGATACCATTGGTTATGGCCAAACTGTAGTTGCACCGGGTACTGAATATGGTATCCGTGCCTGGGTAGATCATGCGATCCGTACGCTAGACGCTTTGGGTATCGAAAAAACCTGGTTGGTCGGCAACTCTCTGGGTGGCTGGTTAGCATTCCAGATGGCACTGGATTATCCAGATCGCATTTTGGGTATCGTGTCTATGGGTACGGGCGGTGCAAAACAGACTGCTGCACTCAAAGCTCATGCAAACCCAGTTCTTACAGAAGAAGGAATCAAGAAAACCCTTTCTATGTTTGTCGTGAACAAAGACCTGATTACAGATGAACTGGTAAAAGTACGTTTTGCTTCTGCTGCAAATGACTATGCATCAAATCGTTTAATGGATGTGGTTGGCGCACGTGACCGTGACCGTTTCGAGTTCCCATTAGATTTCGAAAAAATGAAAGACATTACTGTGCCTGTATTGCTGATTCATGGTACGCAAGACGTGGTGATTCCGGTTTCTCGTAGTTGGGACATCCTGAACATCGTACCAAATGCTGATGCACATATCTTCAGCCAATGCGGTCACTGGTCTCAAGTTGAAAAAGCAGACGAATTCAACACTGTGATCAAAAACTACCTGGCTGTACACGGCGTAAAATAAGCTGAATGTAGTTTTAAAAAAAGGATGGCTTCGGTCATCCTTTTTTATATCGGAAATATTTAAGGCAGAGTGCTTAAGTGAGTTTGATTCTCATTTATTTGGATAAATCTAAAAATCTAATAATTTTTATAGGTTTGAGCTATTTAAACTGAGAAAAATCCGAATGAAACTTTATTAGACTTAAGTGGTAAATGCAGCACATTTAGAGCTAAAAATACACAATTTTGGTCGAGGTCAAGTGACAAATTTAAACGCTAGAAATAGATTCTTTATCAAAGAATGGAATTAAAAATGAATTCTTAAGCATAAAATAATAAAACAAAAAAAGCACATGCCTATCAAAAGTTGAATGGCATGTGCTTAATGCAGGAAAGGAATAGAATTAATTTTGTTCGCTACGGTTAATATCCAGATAGAACACACGAGTCAAAAGCTCAAGAAATTTGCTCACGACATAGGATTTGTTGTTTTTATGGTAGCTGACATACAGGTCTAAATAGGGCAACTCCACGTCCAGCGGACGAATCACGGTATTATCCATGGTTAGTGGTGCAATATAGCCAGGCAAAATGGTACAGCCTAGGCCCATTCCGATCGAGTTGATATTAAATAAAATATTATCGGCCTTTTGCACGATATTGAGTTCAATGCCGTTGGCTTTGGCAAAGTCCAGAATAGCCTGGTTCAGGGTCAAGGACTGCTCTGCTGATGGAATAATAAAATCAATACCATTCAATGCTTTAACAGGAATTCTTTCGTATTTTGCTAAGGGGTGATCTTTAGGCAGGAGAAAAATCAGCGGTTCACGAATCACGAACTGGCTTTCAATTTCATCACTATTGAAATTATGACGGGTAAATGTCAGATCTAGATCACCTTTTTTTAACAAACGCATCTGCTCATTGTTGTTCAGGCTGAGCAGTTCAATTTTTAAATCTGGGTTCTGTACACGTAGATTTGGCAAGATATAGGGGAAGATTTTCATCTCGGCTACCGGTACAAAACCGATACGGAGCATTTGCTGTTTGGCCTGTGACACCTGACGTGCCATGGCAACGGCTTTGTCCGCCTGTGCAAGGGTGAGACGGGCCTGTTCCAGGAATACGGCGCCTTCTTCGGTCAGCTCTACTTTACGTTTGGTCCGGTTGAGTAGCTTTACCCCGACATCTTCTTCCAGGTCTTTGATTTGCTGGCTAAGTGAGGGTTGAGCCGTATAAAGTTTAAGTGCTGCCTTACTAAAATTGAGCTCTTCAGCAACGGTGATAAAGTAGCGAAGGTGTCGTAATTCCATGTCATCAACCCAAAGAGTAATCCAAAAAATGTCTTACTATAATTTCCTCAAAGTATAATCTATAAACAACTATGTCGTGAAGATTATTTTCCCATTCATAAACTAAATGCTCTGGCGGGATTAATAGATGATTTAATATAAAAATTCACGTGCTTAATAATTGCTTTAAGCTCTTAATTGAAACAAAAAAAATATTTCCCGAAAAACGCTGTCAAATCCATCATCGTTGAAAAGTTGAGTCTATTACTTTGTGCCAAAGATAGGTCACAGGAGAGCTTTTCATGAGTGGAAAAATTGATGTGCGCGAAATCGATGCTTTAGTCGATGCACAAAATGGACGTATTACGCCATCTGTTTATACAGATCCTGACATTTACGAATTAGAACTCGAACGTGTTTTCGGTCGTACTTGGTTATTCCTTTGCCATGAAAGCCAAATTCCTAAGGCTGGTGATTTCTTCAATACCTACATGGGTGAAGATCCAATCATTGTGGCACGTCAAAAAGACGGCTCAATCAAAGCATTTTTAAACCAGTGCCGTCACCGTTCTATGCGTGTGAGCTTCGCTGACTGTGGTAATACCCGTGCATTTACTTGCCCATACCACGGCTGGTCATATGGCATTGACGGTTCTTTAAAAGATATCCCGCTTGAAGATCGTGCTTACCCGCATGGTGCATGTAAAGAGCAATGGGGTCTGGTTGAAGTGAATCGTGTGAAGTCTTACAAAGGCTTGGTATTCGCTTGTTGGGATGAAACCACACCTGACTTAATCGACTACATGGGCGATATCGCTTGGTATTTAGATGGCGTTGTTGACCGTCGTCCAGGTGGTACTGAAATCATTGGTGGTGTACACAAGTGGGAAATCGAGTGTAACTGGAAATTTGCAGCGGAACAGTTTGCATCTGACCAATATCACGCCTTGTTCTCTCACGCTTCTGCGATCCAAGTATTGGGCGCGAAACCAGACGACGAATCTTCTAAAAAATTAGGTGCTGCGCAAACTGCTCGTCCAGTTTGGGAAACTGCCAAAGACGCGATCCAGTACGGTTCACGTGGTCACGGTTCAGGCTTTTTCTTCACAGAGAAACCAGACGCAAACGTATGGGTTGACGGTGAAGTTGCCAACTACTTCCGTGAAACTTATGACGAAGTTAAAGAGCGCCTAGGCGAGACTCGTGCATTGCGTCTTGCAGGTCACAACACCATGTTCCCAACTTTGTCTTGGTTGAACGGTACTGCAACACTTCGCGTATGGCACCCACGTGGTCCAAACAAAACTGAAGTGTGGGCATTCTGTATTGCTGATGCTGAAGCATCTCAAGAAGTGAAAGAAGCATTTGAACGTTCTGCAACGCGTGCCTTTGGTCCAGCCGGTTTCCTGGAGCAAGATGACTCTGAAAACTGGATCGAGATCCAAAAAGTTTTACGTGGTTATAAAGCGCGTCAAAACAAACTCATTATGGAAATGGGTAAAGGCAACGAAAAAGTACGTGAAGATGGTATCCCGGGTATCACCAACTACATTTTCTCTGAAACTGCAGCACGTGGTATGTACCGCCGCTGGGCAGATTTATTGATCCATGAAAAATGGGAAGACGTGGAAAAAGCAGCTGACGAATATGAGAAGGAGCTTATGAAATGAGTCAAATCAGCTTAGAACTTCATCACCAAATTAGTCAGTTCCTGTATCGCGAAGCAAAATTGCTAGACGATTGGAAATTCCGCGAGTGGTTAGACACGTTAGCTGAAGATATTTCTTACACGCTACGTACCACACCAAACGCACAAACCCGTGACCGTCGTCGTTCAGTTGAACCACCTACCACTTGGGTGTTCAACGATTCGAAAGACCTTTTAGAGCGTCGTGTAGCGCGTCTGGAAACCGGTATGGCTTGGGCTGAAGAGCCTCCATCACGTACCACCCACATGGTGAGCAACGTGATCGTAGAGCCAACTGAAGTTGAAGGCGAATACGACGTGTACGTAACCTATTTGCTATATCGTACGCAAAAAGAGAAAGACATTGTCATTTACTGCGGTAAACGCCATGACAAGATCCGTAAAGTTGAAGGCGGCCTCGACTTCCAGATCTTCAACCGTAAGATCACGCTTGACCAAGTTACTTACAGTTCACATAACCTGAGTGTGTTCTTCTAATGAATAAGATTTTTGTTTGCCAAGTTGACGAATTAGACGAAGGCGAAGCGTTAAAAGTAGATTGTGGCGTAAACGGTATCGAAGCGCTGGCTGTATTTAACAATGGCGGTGAATTCTTCGCTATGAACGATAAATGCAGTCATGGTAATGCGTCAATGTCTGAAGGTTACCTTGAAGATGACGGTACTGTTGAATGTCCATTACATTCAGCTCGTTTCTGTTTAAAAACAGGTGAAGCATTATGTCTACCTGCAACTGATCCAATCAAAACGTTCCCAGTGATTGTTGAAGATGGTCAATTGTTTGTAGAGATGGCAGGAGAGTAAGCATGGGTTGGCTACAAGGCGAAGTTGCACTTATTACTGGTGGTGGTTCAGGCTTAGGCTGGGCTTTGGTCGAGCGTTTTATTGAGGAAGGTGCACAAGTTGCGGTTCTTCAACGTTCAAAAGCTAAAGTGGATGCATTAAATGAACACTTCGGTGGAAAAGTTCTTGCGATCGAAGGTGATGTAGCCAGCTATGCAGATAACGTTCGTGCAGTTCAAGCAACTGTAGAACGTTTCGGTAAACTCGATTGTTTCGTTGGTAATGCCGGTATCTGGGATCACTATGCCGATATCGTCAATACCTCAGGTGAGCAGCTGGAGAAAGCCTTTGACGAGATTATGGGCATTAATACCAAATCTCTGATCCTCGGTGCGAAGGCTGCACTGGATGCATTGATCGCTTCTGAAGGTTCTATCATATTTACTTTGTCTAATTCGGCACTGTACTCCGCTGGCGGAGGCCCTGTATACACAGCATCCAAGCATGCAGGGGTGGGCATTATGAAAGAACTGGCCTACGAGCTTGCGCCTAAAGTACGAGTGAACGCGGTTGCGCCGTCAGGTATGAATGTGAATATCAAAGGTGCGGCATCGCTGGGTCAGGAAAATGTGGGCCTGCTCGATGCGCGTGATCCTGAGAAAATTGCACGTGGCATGCCACTGAATTTCTTGCCTGAACCGGAAGACATGACTGGTTCATACGTGCTTTTGGCATCTCGTCAAAACAACCGTCCTTTGACTGGTGTTCTGATTAATGCAGAATGCGGTCTGGGTATTCGTGGCCTACGTCAGCCACGTGCAGGTTTCTTTGACGAATAAAAATTTAGTCTCATTCAAATGGACTTACCGGCAGCCTCTTCTCTCAGGGCTGCTTTCCTTCTAGGAGTCTCTCATGGCCGTTAAACTTATTTGTGCATCGCACAGTCCTTTAATGGAATTTGCTTCACCTCAAGATCAATCAAAAGAGCAAAAAGTTCGTGCTGCTTTTGAAAAACTCTCTGCTGAAGTAAAAGCTTACGACCCAACCCTGATCATCACTTTTGGTCCAGATCATTTTAATGGTTTCTTCTATGACCTGATGCCAAGTTTCTGCGTCGGTATTCGTGCCAAAGCTGCAGGTGACTGGGATTATGGCAAGGACAATGACCACATTGATGTACCTGAAGACAAGGCATTAGATCTGGTTCGACGTGTACTGGATGAAGGCGTGGATGTTGCTTACTCATACCGTATGCAGGCCGACCATGGCGTGACTCAGCCCTTACATTTCCTGTGTGAAGGCAAACTTGACCGTTATCCAACGATTCCAATTTTTATTAATGGCGCTGCAGCACCGATGCCAACCACCAAGCGTACCATCGCTTTGGGCCGTGCTGTGGGTCAATACATCAAGTCTTTAAACCTTGAAAATGAGCGTGTGCTTGTTTTAGGTACCGGTGGTCTGTCACATGATCCACCTACACCACAAATGGGTGCTGTACCACCTGAAGTGGAAGAGTTCCTGATTGCAGGCCGTTATCCAACGCCTGAAGCACGTCATGCACGTCAATCCAAAATTATTGCGGTGGGTCAAAAGCTGGCAGCAGGGGATACGTCAGTTGCCGTGCCTCTGAATGCCGAATGGGATATTGCCCTGCTAGAAACCTTCAAGAACGCTGATTTTGCAACATTAGAAGCGATGACTGAAGCTGAAATTCGCCGTGATGGTGGTCGTGGTGGTCAGGAAGTCCGTTCTTGGATGGCTGCCTTCGCTGCCTTAAGCGAAATGGGTGAGTATGAAATGACCACGCATTGCTATGAAGACATCAGCGAATGGATTGCCGGCTTCGGTATCGTATCTGCAGAGTTAAAAGGTTAAGAAAATGAGCAACGTAAACAATATCGTGATCGTAGGTGCTGGCCAGGCAGGTGCGAGCGCAATTTTAGAACTTCGTGGCAACAAGTATGAAGGCAAAATTACCTTAATTGGTGATGAAAGCCATCTTCCTTATGAGCGTCCACCGTTGTCTAAAGATGTGATTCTAAAACCTGAAGAGACCAAGATCGAAATCCTGTCAGAACAGAAACTGGCAGATTTAGGCGTGGAAACAATTCGTGGAAATGGCGTAGCGAAAATCAATGCCGAAGCGAAAACGGTTGAACTCCTGAACGGTGATGTTGTTGCTTACGACAAACTCTTGCTTGCAACAGGGGGTGCAGCGCGCCGTTTGCCTAATTTCGATGCTTTGGGCAAACACGTCTATACCCTGCGTAACCTGGAAGATTCACAAGCGCTGGTACCTGTGCTTCAAGCCGGTCGCCGTATCATCCTGATCGGTGGTGGCGTGATTGGTCTTGAGTTGGCATCATCTGCACGTTACAAAGACTGTCAGGTGACTGTGATCGAAATGGGTCCGATGGTTATGGGTCGTTGTTCACCACAAATCCTGAGCGAATTCCTGCTAGAGCAGCATCGTCAAAACCAGGTCGATGTGCGTCTTGAAACCAAGATTACAGATTGCCGTTTAGATGGTGAAGAAGTCGTGGTAACGCTGGAAGGCGGTGAAGAACTGTGTGCTGATGCTGTAGTTTACGGAATCGGAATCGTGCCAAATGCACAGCTTGCGCTAGATGTAGGTCTGGATGTTGATGTTGCGATCAAAGTGAATGAACACTGCCAAACCTCGAATGCTGATATTTATGCAGCGGGCGATGTTGCGACCCAGTTACGTGACTGTGGCAATCACCGCCGTGTGGAAACCTGGGAAAATGCCAACCTTCAGGCAGGCATCTTCGCGCGTCACGTGATGGGTGTGGAACATCCGAAAGCCAATCCGGCCTGGTTCTGGACGGATCAGCTGAATATCAACTTCCAGTTTGTCGGCGATATGGCCGCAGCTGAATGGCATATCCGTGGTGAAATGGATGCAGCCAAAGGTGCAGACAATTCATTCGTGATGTACGGTGTGACTGATGGTCAGATCGTTGGCGGGATTACCGTGAATGCAGCCAAAGAAATGCGTCATTTGAAAAAAATGATCAGCAAAAATACGGCGTTTGATGTTGAAAAACATTTAGATATCGCGCAAGACTTACGCAAAATTGCTTAAGTCGTATTGAGATATCTTGGGACAGACCTATGTTTTGCATAGGTCTGTTTTTTATGCACGAAACTTGATGAATTTATCAAAAATTAAAACTTCATCTCAGCATGAATTCGCTATACGCTATTTTTGAAGTTGCTGATCCAGAACTTCTTGGCCTCGTTTAGGAGACTTATGAGTTCTTCATCTTCATTGCCGGTCACGGCAAGTATTTACGCTTTATTGGTGCTGATCTGGGCGGCAACGCCACTGGCGATTGTCTGGAGCGTGGCCGAGATTCACCCGATGTGGGTGCTGATCATTCGCTATTTTGGTGCCTCGATTATTGCGTTGTTCCTGCTGAAGATCATGCGCGACCCGCTGCCTTTTGACCGCACTTCAATGAAAAGTTATCTGGCAGGCAGTTTGAATTTAATCGGTGCGCAGCTGTTTATTTATCTGGCGGCCAATTATCTGACCTCAGGTTTGATGGCGCTAATTTTGGGTTTTTCACCGCTGATCGCCGGTTTAATCGGTCATGTGATTTTAAAAACCCATAAACTGATCTGGCTGCAATGGCTCGGCATGGCAGTGGCCGTCGCCGGTTTATGTTTTGTTTTTGCCGACTCGGCAGACAGCAAGATTAATCCTTGGGGTGTGGTACTGATGCTGATCAGTATGGTGTCTTATATCAGCTCAATCTTCTGGGTTAAACAGATTAGTGCACCCTTGAGTCCGATGTCGCAAGCGACGGGGTCATTGCTGGTCTCCGCGGCTGGTTCAGTCATTTTAGTGCCGTTTATCTGGCAACATATGCCGACTCAGTTGCCTAGCACACAGGCAATGATCGGTTTTGTATTTACCATGATCATGTCTTCGATTGTGGCAATGCTGTGTTATTTCTGGCTGATTCGCCGTCTAAATGCTTCGACCGTTTCATTGAGTAATGTGATGACGCCGGTGATCGCTCTGGTATTGGGAGCAACCTTAAATCATGAAATTATCAGCAGTCATGCTTTTGCGGGAATTGCTGTGGTGATGTTCGGGATCATCATGTATTTCTGGAAAGAGTGGCGCGAGCAGTATTTTTCCAAGCATTAAAACTGTAAAAACCAAAAGGGCGAAAGCCCTTTTATTATTTGAGTGGAGAGTAAAGTGATTCAACAACGTGAGAGATCACGACTAAGCAACAATTTGTAAAACAACTTTCAAAAATAAATGATTAAGATTTTGATACATAAATCATTCAAGCTTGCACAAGCTTATTTAGGACAGTGTCAGGATGTCTGAATCCAATAAAATCGTAGTCTATGCAGCCCTGTTTGGTAATCTGGCGATCGCGCTGGTTAAATTTGTTGCGTCCTATATAACCAATAGTTCTGCCATGTTCAGTGAAGCAATTCATTCCGTAGTGGATACCTTGAATGAAATTTTACTGCTGTATGGGATGAAAAAATCAGAAAAACCTGCAAATGCCAAACATCCTTTTGGTTATGGGCGTGAACTGTATTTTTGGGCCTTTATTGTGGCATTGATGGTTTTTGCGTTGGGTGCGATTGTATCCATCTATCAGGGGATACAGCATATTCTTCAGCCTGAAGTCATGCAGGATCCATTGATCAATTATATTGTGCTAGGTCTGGCGATTCTTTTTGAAGGATTTTCATGGTCAGTGGCTTTAAAAACTTTTCGTAAACAAAAGGGAAATCTGGGATATTTTGAAGCATTTCGACACAGTAAAGATCCAACGACCTTTACCGTGTTATTTGAAGATACTGCCGCCCTGGTCGGCTTGGTGATTGCTCTGGTCGGTATCTTTCTGGCGCATCAACTGAATATTCCTGAATTGGACGGTGCCGCATCGATTTTAATTGGTATTGTTCTGGCGGTTTCTGCCTGGTTTCTGGCACGTGAAACCAAAGGTTTGTTACTGGGTGAAACGGCAGATCCAAAACTGCGTGAAGATGTATTGAACATTGCTCAACAGGATGCGGCAGTTTTTAGTGCTAATGGGGTATTGACTGAGCAGATGGGTGCGCAGCAAGTCATTGCATCATTGAGTCTGGAATTTAAAGATGATTTAACTTCTGATGAAATTGAAGCCTGTGTCAACCGGATCGAAGCGCAGATTAAACAGCTGCACCCGGAAATTATTGCTTTATTTGTGAAACCCCAAACCAAGGCCGTATGGCTGGAACGAACTCAAGGTCGTGTATAAAGATCTAAAAAACGCTTGAGGTTGGTATTTTGATCTCAACTTGCCTTTCTCGCACAATTGATGTGATGATACTGAGGTATGGCGAATTTCATCATAAAATCATCAATGGGCAGACATGCTTTTGTCAGCATGGGCTTATAAATATTGAGTATCATTTTGTATTTTTAGACAGAAGGACAAGAGCAATATTTTTCTAGATAATCCAAGACTTCAGCCAGCCATAAGGCCGATGAAATGCCATTTTTTTGCTAAAAATAACAAAAACATACATGATTTTCTGTGACGGATTTCATACTATGTTGCAGTGTGCCTGTTTTTAGTTTGTATGCTCATTAAAAGATGCACCGCTTGACCATTTCAAGAGGTTGTTGTCTTGCATATAGCGAATAATAAATAGTGGATGTTTATGCAAGATCTTCTCAAAACTAAAAAATTCCAGTTAATCACGGAATCCAGTTGGAAACATCTCTGGTCTAAGCCAGTGTTTGAGTATCTGCATTCAGATCATTTCGACGGAAAACAGTTTCGTAATCTTGAGCATGCTTCTCTATCGCGTGGTCGCTTTGATTTATACAAATGGCTCATTACCCGAAAATCCAAAACCTGGAATGTTAATCTTGATGAAGAGCGTGCCGAGTTTTTTTCTCGTCCACGCGCATTGCCACAGCAGCGTCCAGATGCAGCTCTGGATGACTGGCAAGTCTGGTTTATTGGTCACGCAACCACATTAATTCAGATCGGCCCCTATAACTTCCTGACCGATCCGGTTTGGGCTGAATATGCCAGTCCATCGGCTTCTACAGGGCCGCAGCGGGTCATTCCGGCTGGCATTGCCTTGGATGAATTACCTCAGATTGATGCCGTACTGCTCAGCCATAACCATTATGATCATATGGATCTGGCTAGTCTGGAATGGCTGCACAACACTTTTGAGATGCCTATTTATACTGGTCTGGGTAATGCCTGGTATTTGCCAGAACATTATACCGTGCGTGAAATGGACTGGTGGGAAAATGCCTTTTTTGAAGAGATCCGGATTGTCTATACGCCGGCTCAACATGCATCAGGGCGCGGTATGCGCGATCAGAACTGCGCACTCTGGGGAGGCTTTTCTTTATTACATGGCAAGGAACATTGTTTCTTTGCCGGAGATAGTGGCTACGCCTCACATTTTAAAGAAATTCGTAAACGTCTGGGTGCACCGCGAATTGCCTTACTCCCGATAGGAGCGTATGAACCGCGTGAACTGATGCGCGCGATCCATATGAATCCGGAAGATGCCTTTCATGCCCATCATGACTTGCAGGCCAAATGTTCACTGGCGATTCATTACCGTACTTTTCAGCTCACGGATGAAGACCGGGATGCGCCGGAACATGAGTTGCATGAGATCATCAAGCATTCTTCCAAGTTGATTAATCCGTTTTATTGCATACGTGAAGGCAAACGAATTATTGTTTAAATATTTTACTCTGTTCCTGTTGGATGAGTTGAATGGCCACTACAGAAAGCATCAGCATGGCGGTATTCATCACCACAGGATTGAATGCTGCAGTAAGTTGCAACGGGGCTGTGAATGCAATCAGCAGTAGTAATCCAGCAAGTCCGATAATATTCAACCCATGCAAGAGTATGGACCGGTTCCATTTCAGAAAGCATAAGCCAAATAGCATTTCACATCCTCCGGAAAGTCCAACCAAGACTTTGGCCAGTGCCAGCTCAAAACCCATATTTTGCCAAATGCTAATTTCAGCGGGTGATTGGAACAGAATTTTTGGAATGAGTCCCTGATAGAGCCATAGTATGACCAAAGTCAGCTGGATAGTACGCAGTGGTTGTAGGAATACAGGTTTAGGATTCACGAACAGCTTCTTCCAGAAAATGGCGTTTATTTTCGCTGGATGGAATCAGGCAATACTCGGTTTTACCAAATAGCTTGTAACGATTTAAAGCAATCACACGATACAGAAAGTCGCGGATAAAACGCGGAACCAAATAACCTGCACTCATTAAATTAAAAGGAAAACCGAGATGCTGCAGTACTTTCAGCAAGGCAGTCGATTCCGTATAGAGTGTGCCATCTTGAATGACGAGCATCGTGGTGTAATGTTCGGTTGGCATCTGATAATGTTCGAGCAGTGCTGTACCTAAAGGCGATTGGGCGGAAACCAGTTTAAACTGTATCTTCTTATCGTATTTAATTAAAAACCGTGCCCAGCCATTGCAGATCATGCAAACAGCATCAAACACAATGATGTCGTGTTGTTGAATGATGTCTTTAATATTCGGATGCATTGTTGTATTTCTTCTTGTGCTGACTTGCTTCTATAGTGCTTGATGCCGCAATAAAAAACCACCCGAAGGTGGTTTTTGTACATGTCTAAACTGGCTTAGAGAAAGCTAGGCAAACCTTTGGCTGGATCAGTTTCACGTGCTGTTTGGGCATCTGCTACAGTCATGCCGAGTGCTTGTGCTACGCCTTGCCCATAAGCTGGATCGCAAGCGTAACAGTTGCGGATGTGACGGTATTTAATGAAATCTAGCGCATCACCCATCGCTCCGGCCGTGTTATTAAACAGTGCCTGTTTCTGCTGATCATTCATCAGGTTGAACAGGGCACGGGGCTGACTGAAGTAGTCATTGTCATCTTCGCGGAAGTCCCAGAAATCGGCATCACCGGTGATTTTCAGTGGCGGTTCTCTGAATTCCGGTTGTTCCTGCCACTGGCTAAAACTGTTCGGCTCGTAATGTGGCAATGAACCATAGTTGCCATCCATACGGCCCTGACCATCACGGCGATTCGAATGTACAGGACAGCGTGCAGCATTGACCGGAACCTGTGAATGATTCACGCCAACACGGTAACGCGCTGCGTCGGCATAGTTCACTAAACGTGCCTGTAACATACGGTCCGGTGAGTAGCTGATACCCGGTACAAGATTGCTTGGTGCAAAGGCTGCTTGTTCTACATCCTGGAAATAGTTTTCCGGATTGCGGTTCAGTTCGAATTCACCGACTTCAATCAGTGGATAATCGCCCTTTGGCCAGACTTTGGTCAGGTCAAATGGATGATAAGGCACTGTTTCGGCTTCCAGTTCCGGCATGATCTGAACGTACATTTTCCATTTTGGATAGTCACCACGTTCGATGGCATCAAACAGGTCGGTCTGGCTGCTTTCACGGTCTTTGGCGATCAAGTCTGCAGCTTCAGCATCGGTCAGGTTCTGGATGCCTTGCTGGGTACGCATATGGAATTTTACCCAGAAGCGTTCATTTTTGGCATTGATAAAACTGAAGGTGTGACTGCCAAAACCATGCATATGACGGTAACCGGTCGGAATCCCGCGGTCGGACATGACAATGGTCACTTGATGCAAAGCTTCAGGCAACAGTGTCCAGAAATCCCAGTTATTGGTGGCGCTGCGCTTGTTGGTTTTCGGGTCGCGTTTGACTGCTTTATTCAGGTCAGGGAACTTGCGCGCATCCCGCAGGAAAAACACCGGGGTGTTATTGCCGACCAGATCCCAGTTGCCTTCTTCAGTATAGAATTTTAAGGCAAAACCGCGAATATCGCGTTCCGCATCGGCCGCACCACGTTCACCCGCCACTGTTGAGAAACGGGCAAACATTTCGGTTTTTTTGCCGACTTCAGAGAAAATTTTAGCGCGGCTATATTGGGTAATATCATTGGTCACGGTAAAGATACCAAAAGCACCTGAACCTTTGGCATGCATACGACGCTCTGGAATCACTTCGCGGACAAAGTTGGCCAGTTTTTCATTCAGCCATAAATCCTGGGCAAGTAAAGGTCCACGCGCACCTGCCGTCATACTGTTCTGGTTGTCGACCACAGGGGCACCAGCTTCAGTGGTCAGGTGGGTGACAGGGCATTTTTTAAAATCTTGGCTCATCTTTCCTCTCCAAGTTTTGAATATCTTATGTCGTTTACCTAGTATTCATAAAATATTGAGATATATGCTAATCAGATCAGGTTTCGCTATATTTACAATATCTTTAAATAAAGGGTGTTACAGCACAAAACGGAATTCAGGGTATAATTGAGTGAGCTCACTCAAAAAATATTTTTAAATTTAATAAAGTTTAAAATGTTGAAAATTAAATGGTTACTCTTAAAAAGTAACGGGTTTTCCACTCTGTGACAATATCAAATTCTATATATTTTGAATAACTCGAATAATGAATGGGATTAAACGAAAATAACAATATCTAAGTCCATAATATGTTTTTATCAAAGGATAAAAATAATAAGTGAAAAGTATCATTTAAAATACAATTTTATAACTGATTTATTTTAAATGGTTTTTTAATTAAGTTTTGTTGGTCTGAAGAAACCCATAAAAATAATGAATGGAATAAGGGTGTTTTCTGGCTATAGCTCGCATTTTTGCATACAGAAAATCCTATCCAGATGGTCTTTATTTTTAAAAAAGCATTGGCAAATATGCTTGAAAATTAATCAGTCGGCCCTATAATTATCTCACTCCTTCCTCAAAATCACATAGAGAGTAAAATGGCCAAGAAAAAAACAGCCGAGCAGGTGGTGATCCACAATTTTGTGGCAAAACACATGCATGAAGTCAACAAAAGCCAGGTCTTTGTAGACCGAAAGAAAAATGCAAAACGTGGCTACAACAAGCACAGACAAGGGCGATATTCCATGGAAGATCGCCCTTTTTTAATGGCCGCTTAAGGTCTGTAAGGTGGCTGGGGACGACGTGGGGGCTGCTTAGGATTAGTTTTAACTGGAGAGAGCGGGGCGACAGGTCGGTTGTTACGAGTTTGCGAATATTGATTTGGATACCGGGATGATGTTGTCGATTCATCCGCGATTAAGTCATTAAAGAATTTATTGAGTTTGCTTTGCACTGGTGCTTTGTGGTGAGGGGAATGAGGCTGTGGTCTGGCCTGCTGAAAACTGGCAAATTGATCTTTTTGTTGGTGATAGAGTCTGGCAGCAATGACGGAGGGGTCATCTCTGCCTAAACGCCGCCGTTGCGATGCCGAAATTTCAATGCCCAATAATGGAGTCATTTTAGGCCGATCGGCATAGCTCATTGCTCGATTGCTGGCGGGGCGTATATAAGATGAACCGGAATTATGAGCTTCTTTGCGGGCAGCCAAGGCCGGTGCAAGAATGACCACATAGAACACCGCAACAATCATGAACAGGATGACCAGAAATTCCATAACCACCTCTACCACTGTCGAGGGACTGGAAAAAGTCCCGTATTAGGCACTCACCATACGTGATGCAGATTTCACCATATCCCCTAAACCATGGGTTCTGAAATAATATTCTAACCAGCTTTTTACCATGAGCGGATTGTCCATTTTTAACACATGTTGCAGCAATTCTTGTGCATCACTCATCGGAACATGACAAATGGTTTTACGTACCCGCAAAATATTACTGGAACTCATCGACAGGGTATTAAAGCCCATGGCCATGAGCAAAACTGCAGACAGCGGATCGCCCGCCATTTCACCGCAGATACTGACCGGTTTTTCATTACGATGACAGTCCTGCACCAGACGGGTCAGGGCACGCAGTACTGCAGGGTGTAAATGTGAATAGACATTGGCTACCCGTGGATTATTGCGATCCACAGCCAACAGATATTGGGTCAGATCGTTGGAGCCGACCGAGAAGAAATCCACCAGTTCGGAAAATTCATCAATCTGATGAAGCACACTCGGCACTTCCACCATGATGCCGAGTTTTGGTTTATTTACCTTGACCTGTTCTTCTTCTTGAATCGCCGCATGGTCACGTTCCAGCAGATAGAGCGCTTCCTCGACCTCGCTGACACTGGTCACCATCGGCAGCAGAATATGCAGGTTATTCAGTCCGATACTGGCTTTGAGCATGGCGCGAATCTGTGAAGAAAAAATTTCCGGATGATCCAGGGTAAAACGAATGCCACGCCAGCCGAGTGCCGAGTTTTCTTCTTCAATCGAGAAATACGGCAGGTCTTTGTCTGCACCAATGTCCAACGTTCGCATCACCACCGGTTTATTGGCAAAGTGACTGAGCTGCTGACGATAAATCGCACGTTGTTCTTCCTCGCCCGGGAAGCGGTCACGCAACATAAACGGAATTTCAGAACGGTATAAACCGACACCTTTGGCACCACGCTGCACGCCACGCACCACATCAATCATCAGGCCGGTGTTGACGTAGAGTTTGACCGCCACGCCATCCGGGGTAATCGCATCTTTGGTTTCGTACTGGCGCAGATCTTTAGCAAGCTGTTCTTCTTCTTTTTGAATTTCTTTATAGCGACTGCGCAGGCGACGTGGGGGATTAATAAAGACCCGGCCCTGATGTGCATCGACAATCATCTCTACATCATCGAGGGTGTTGATCGGCAGTTCGGTCACGCCGACCACGGTCGGAATACCAAGAGCACGCGCCACAATCACCATATGTGAGTTCATGGCGCCTTCGGTAGTGACAATCGCAGCAATTTTATCTACAGGTAGTTCAACCAGTGCAGCCGTCGAAATTTCCTCACCAATCAGAATACTTTCATCGGTCAATTCACGGTGACTGGCATCGGCTTCCTGTAAGCGCGCCAGAATACGGCGGCCCAGATCTTTTAAGTCCGCTACCCGCTCACGTAAATAATCATCTTCCATTTGGGAAAATTGTGCCACATGATTGTCAATAACAATTCGCACGGCGCCTTGTGCCCAGTGACCTTCACGAATAAAAGCCTTGATTTCTGCAGGCAGGGCATTTTCATCCAGCATACGCAAGAACACGCTAAACAGTGCGCGTTCCTCGGCCATTAACGCATCCTGCATTTTGTCATCCAGTGACTGGATTTCTTCACGGACTGAATTTAGCGCGTTATCTAAGAGCTGCAGTTCTTCGCTGATGTCATCTGCTTCACGGTCAGGGACTGCGGCAAGATCTGCTGGCGGATAGAGAATCACTGCACGACCTAAGGCAATGCCACCGGAGCCAGAAACTCCCTGAAAGGTTTTATAGGCGGGCAGGTTGCTCGGCTTACGGAATACATCGATATTGCCAACGGCATGGGCATGGGCGATGACGCCAGAAAGCTGCGCGCAGAGTGTGACCAGAAAGGATTCAGCAGCTTCAGAAAAGTCCTGTGATTCTTTATTCTGAACCACCAGTACACCCATGACCTTACGGCGGTACATCACCGGCACACCGAGGAAGGAGTTATAAATTTCCTCACCGGTTTCAGGTAAAAACAGGAAGCGCTCATGTTTAGGGGCATTGTCCAGATTGACAATTTCTTCACGTTGTCCAACCAGGCCCACCAGACCCTCACCGGTCTGCAAAGACACATGGCCGACAGATTCTGCATTCAGGCCTTTAGACGCCATGAGCAGATAACGCTGATTGCGTTCATCGAGGAGATAGATCGAGCAGACATCAACCTGCATGGCCTCGGCCACATGCTTGACCATAATGTCGAGTGATTCATGCAAACTGGTGGACGCATTGATCTCCTGAACAATACGTCTCAAGGTGTCCAGTTGCATATTCGACATAAGGTCTGCTCCGTCTATTCAGAATTTCAGTGATTAAGTTTATTTATAACAATAGCCGCGTAAAAAATCTGCATTATTTATGCGATTTTTTAAGGTTTTTGCTGGGGTAGTTGCTGACACAACTCCACCAGGGCTTTGCGGTAAACATCACGTTTGAAATTCACGACTTGACCGAGTGGGTACCAGTAACTGACCCATTGCCATTGATCAAATTCGGGCGGATCAGACAGATTCAACTGAATATGCTGAACGGGGGCCGTGAGTTTGAGTAAAAACCACTTTTGTTTTTGACCGATACAGACCGGATCAGAGTCCGTACGAATGTATCGATGCGGCAAACGATAGCGCAACCAGCCTTTGGTTTGCGCGACTATCTGGACGTGTTCGGGCAATAAGCCAACTTCTTCTCTCAGCTCACGATAGAGTGCCTGCTCAGGGGTTTCTCCATATTGGATCCCGCCTTGTGGAAATTGCCATGCATTATGACCAATGCGTTTTGCCCATAAAACCTGTCCAGCATCGTTTGCCAAAATGATCCCGACATTCGGTCGGAAACCTTCAGAGTCGATCATTTGGCTACCTAAAAATTGTTTAATTTATGCCTTTGCCATCGGGGAGCATTATTTCGTTATCCAACTCGAAAAAAGCAAAGTTTAAAAATGTTAAAATTGCTATGATCTTAACGAATTTCTATCGACTAGCGGAGATAGATTTACAATTTTTTTCTTAAATTTCAGTTTTAACGAGTATTTTCATGAAATTGGCGCTATTTGATCTCGATCACACCTTGTTAAACACGGATTCGGATCATTCTTGGGGAGAGTTTTTGGTCAGTGAGGGCCTGGTCGATCCAGTTCAGCATCGCGCCATGAATGACAAGTTCTATGACGATTATAAAAAAGGTCAGCTGGATCCTTATGCCTATAATGAATTTGTGTTCCAGTTTCTGACCAAACATGACAATCATTATTTGACTGAATTACATCAACTGTTCATGCAAAAAGTCATTCGTCCACAAATGCGTCCTGAAGGTTTTAAAGCCATTGAGCGCCACCGTGAAGCAGGGCATGCCTTAGTGGGGATTACCGCAACTTCAGACTTTATTACCGCACCCATTTTTCGTGAATTCGGAATTACTGAAATTATTGCCACCAATGCTGAAGTCATTGATGGGAAATATACTGGTAAAGTCATCAATACCGCATGCTATCAGCAAGGCAAGCTGGTGCGTCTGGAACAATGGCTGGAAGGCCGCGACGTAACCGAGTCTTGGGCTTATTCAGATTCTATTAATGACCGTTTCTTGCTGGAATATGCGGATCATGCGATTGCAGTCAATCCGGATGATCGCTTGGAAACTTTAGCCCAAGAACAGGGTTGGAAAATACAGGACTGGTCGATCTAATCACTCCGAACTCATTGATGTGATTATTAAGTACAACTTCGGTTGTGCTTTTTATTTGCCTCATTTGAATATTAATGTTTTTTCACAGTCCAGCTGAATCAGACATGCTATGCTCGAAAAACAGGACATGATAACAATAGTAGATTCTGAGGTATGAGATATGACTCACGTTCGACCACGTATGACACATCTGTTCCAACAGCTTGGCTTGGATGCCAGTGCAGAAGGTATTGAAACATTTATTCACGAGCATCAATTGCATAAAGATCTGACTTTACTGGATGCGCCGTATTGGTCAGAGGCACAACGTCAATTTTTAAGCGAGAAAATAGCCTCTGATGGCGAATGGGCGATTGTGGTAGATCAACTCAATGAATCCTTGCATGAAAATTCAACCAGTGAAGGATAAGATATAAAGCCAATCGTATGATTGGCTTTTTTAGACTATGACCTTACCTTTAGCGAATCCGTTTCCAGATCGTGACTTGTGACAGGGTATGTTGATACTTTCTGGCCGTTTCTCGAATCACAAAAGGCACATCTTGGGGTTCGGCCACCAATTCAAAGTGCTGGGTTAAAATGTTGGAAATACCAGCCAAAGTCGTGATCTTTTCCCCATCCTGCTGAAAACCGCCCAGCCATTCGCTACGCGCCGTATGTTCTTCCAGCCAGGTATAGGGCGAACTCAGCATTAAAATTCCACCTATATTGATACGTTTATGAATCTGCAATAAAAAGTCTTTCGGATGATGCAGCCGGTCAATCAGGTTCGCTGCCAGAATAAAATCATAGTCGCTAAAATGTGCTTTCAGGTTGCAGGCATCGGCCTGAAAAAATTCCGTTTTTGACGCAAACTGTTCCAAAGCGACATCTTCAAGTGAACAGCTTTTTTCTTCGCTTAATTCACCTTCTAGCGGCAGCTGATAACGTACCCTATTGCCTTGAGCCAAATAGACTGCCTGCTGGATAAAACGTGCTGAGAAGTCCAGACCGGTCACCTGATCAAAATAGTGTGCCAGTTCAAAGCTGGCGCGGCCGGTAGCACAGCCAATATCTAAGGCACGATGACATGGCACTTGCTGAAAATAGGGTTGTGCCAGATCGACCAGTGTTTTGGCAAAATTAGCGATACCAAAATATTCGGGGCCGTACTGGAATTCCAGATATTGGGAGACCAGCTGGTCGCTTTCATAGTTCGAAGGGAAATGTTGCAGTGCCTGATCAGAGGCGACGTAGCGAAAACCAGCGTGCTGAAAGAAATGCCGTCTGAAGGCGTAGCGGGAACTATATAAAGCTTCATTGCCCGCCGAAATCCAGGAGCCACCTTTCATCAGGTTATGGCGACCGTCAAAGGTTGGTGTACTGAAATCATCATAAAGCGGATGCACCTGAAAACCCTGAAATGGATAGATCGGAGTTTCAGTCCACTGCCAGACATTGCCCTGAATATCATAAAAATCGCCCTGCTTGAAATGATCGACCGGACAGGAGCTGGTGCCGTATTTCAACTCGATATTGGCCTGTTCAGGGCTCGGTAAATCTGAATCCAGATCGGAAACTGCATACAGGCGATACCATTCATCTTCAGTCGGCAAGCGAATGGTTTTTCCCAGCAGTTGGGATTTCCACTGACAAAAGGCCTTGGCTTCATGATAATTCACTTCTACCGGCCAGTCCCAAGGCATCGGCACTTCTTCTAGCATCAATCGCAGTGACCAGCCTAATTCAGTTTTGCGCCAGAAACAGGGATGAGCAGCTTGTGAAAATTGCAGCCAGCCTAGACCTTCTTCACTCCAGTAGTGTTCGGTCTGATAGCCATCAGCTTCGACAAAGGCCAGAAATTCCTGATTCGATACCAGATATTTGGAGGCTGCAAAAGCTGCAACCTCGGCTTCATGCCGGCCGTATTCATTGTCCCAGCCATAAAATGGATGGTTAAAATCTTTCTGTAAATGCACTTTGCCTTCCGGCACATCCAGCAAAATATTATCCGGGGCCATGCCGGTAATAATATTGGCACGCCACTGCGGATGCTGGCGTACATACTCCAAAGCATGCTGGCGAATCAGCACGGAAGAAGTTTCCAGATGAATCCGTTCATGTTCGATGCCCATGATGATCGTCCACCAAGGATTTTGCCAGTTTAAGGGTAGAGTCAGCGGAGCATGTTCTAGAATGCTCAAGATCAGGGCACGTACCTGATGCCGATAATCACGGACTTCCTGCACACTGGGCCAGTCATAATGTACTTCGTCCAGGTCATCCCAGCTCATCTCGTCCACACCGATTGCAAAGATACTTTCAAAATGCGGATTTACGCGTTCGCTAATTAGCTTGCTGAGCAGCAGTTTATTGACAAAAAAAGTGGCGGTATGGGCAAAATAAAAAATTAGCGGATGACGTAAAGTAATCGGCTTGATGAAAAATGCATCTTCATGTTTGAGGCATTCAAACAGTTGTTCATAGGTGTCAAAGGTGTTCAGGAAATATTCGCGCAGGCAGTGCCGGGCAGTCTGTTCATCGGCAAAATCAAGTGCCGGCGTGGGCAGCAGCATCGGTTTGGCCGAAAGCCATAGGCTGCTTGTATTGGTTTTATCTTGAGAGTGGGATTTTAAGGGAGAATCGAGCTGCATCCGTCAGGCTCCATCGAATAGTTTTAAGCATTCCTCTGCACTGCAAAAGAATGGAATTGTCTTAAAAATACTCGAAAGATATCGCCAGATGGGGTGTATTTAGGTAACAAAATGCTGCACCGTTTTGGATGCAGCATATTCAGGAACGGCTTAAATAGACAGAGAGGCGCCTTGCATAAGCTGAACCAGAGCCTGAGCCGCTTTGGACTGAGTACGACCCGGATGCCAAACCATGCCCAAACGACGGTTCATTTCCAGATTAATATCTAGTTGGTGCAGGTCATGATTGACCAAGGTTTTGGGCAGGACAGACCAGCCCAAACCAATTGATACCAGCATCCGGATTGATTCCAGCGGATTGTTGCTCATACTGACTTTTGGTTTAATACCCTGTTTTTCAAACTCGGCCAAAGTAATCTGCGAGGTATAGGTCTGTGATGAGGGCAACAGGCTCGGGTAGTCGAGCAAATCTTCCAGACACAGATTTTTTTGCTGTGCCAGTGGATGAAACGGTGCCACCACAAAGACCAGAGGATCATTCCAGATGGTCACGTAATTCAGACGCGCATCACCCCGTGGCGGCAAGGTTAAAAATGCCAGTTCCAGATCGCCGGCAATCACCTGTTCATGCGCCTGCTCGGAGTCTACAAAATGCACATCCAGGGTCACGTCCGGATATTCCTGGACATAACGGCGCAAATGACTCGGCAGATGATGCAGGCCGATATGATGGCTGGTACCAATTTTTAGTTTGCCCTGTACCTGACCCTGTTCATGGCTCAAGGTATAATGAATATCACCGAGTTCATTCAGCCAGTTTTTCACTTTAGGCAACAGAGAGTGTGCCGCGTGAGTGGCCTGTACGCCACGTCCGGCAGATTCAAACAGCTTGACCCCAAAGTATTCTTCCAGACTGTGAATACGTTTGGTAACAGCAGGCTGGGTAATGAAGAGCTGATCTGCGGCCAGAGAAATCGAACCGGTTTCCATGACTTTTACGAAGGCTTCAAAGGCTGCGAGATTCATCTTAACCACCTATAAAGAATTTTTATGTGTAAATATATTATTGTTATATTTTAAGAATAAATCAAAGCAAAATTAGCTCATCTATGTTGCAGTGCTGAATTACTATACATTTTCAAAGCCTTGGCATTTTTAAAACTAAAAAAGACCACCTATAAAGGTAGTCTTTTATCAGGAACCTCGACCGAAGAGTTTAGACGGTAATGTCCTCATTCTGCTGTTGGTTATTACGCTCCCAGATTTTTTCATGGAAGAAGAAAGCCACTGCCTGTACCGTTGGTTCTAATAAACTCAAGGCAATCGCCATCGTCAGACTGCCAGTCACCAAATAACCCACAATCATCGCTACGGTAATATGCATAATGTAGTAGCTGAAAGTCTTTTTAAACATGCGCTGGTTATTGTCTACAAAGCGCTGAATATGTGCCATGTCGAAGTTCCTCAAAATCATCATCTCTGTCGATGAAGAAATAATAATAATTCTCATTTAGTTTGTAAAAACGAATATTTTAAATAAATTAATCGGAAAATTAGATTTATGAAAATAAAGTGAAAGTCTGATTTGATTCAGCTTTTAAAAGATTCCAAAAAGTTTTTTAACTGATAAAAATGATAAATTAGATTTATGTGATTGCAGCGATATAATCAAAATCAGAGAAAGAATTTACCCAGTCCAGTGGAGTACATCGACATGGCAGGCGCAACCCAAACAGCAAAAACATTATATGACAAATTGTGGGACGACCATTTAGTAACGCAACGTGATGATGGTTCTGCCTTACTGTACATCGACCGTCACTTATTACATGAAGTGACTTCTCCACAGGCCTTTGAAGGTTTGCAATTGGCCGGGCGTAAGCCATGGCGTTTAAGTGCCAACATTGCCACACCGGATCATAACGTACCGACCTCGAAGAAAGAGCGTGAGCAGGGCGTTGCCGGAATTGAAGATGAAACTTCGCGCATCCAGGTGCAAACCTTGGATGATAACTGCAAGACTTTTAATATTGTTGAATTTGATATTAACGATATCCGTCAGGGCATCGCGCATGTGGTCGGACCGGAGCAGGGCTTGACCTTACCGGGCATGACCGTGGTATGTGGTGACTCGCATACCGCAACACATGGTGCTTTTGGCTGCTTGGCGCATGGTATCGGGACATCCGAAGTTGAACATGTATTGGCGACCCAATGCCTGGTTCAAAAGAAGATGAAAAACATGTTGGTACGCGTCGATGGCAAATTAGGTCAGGGCGTAACACCGAAAGATGTGGTCTTGGCGATTATTGGCAAGATTGGTACTGCAGGCGGTACTGGTCACGCGATTGAGTTCGGTGGTCAGGTCTTCCGTGACATGTCGATTGAAGGTCGTATGACTGTGTGTAACATGGCGATCGAAGCCGGTGCACGCGTGGGTATGGTCGCTGTCGATGACAAAACTATCGAGTATGTTAAAGGCCGTCCTTATGCTCCGACTGCGGAACAGTGGGATCAGGCAGTGGCTTACTGGAATACTTTGCATTCAGATGAAAGTGCATATTTTGATACCGTGGTCGTGTTGCAAGGTGAAGAAATTGAGCCGCAAGTGTCTTGGGGAACTTCTCCTGAGATGGTCATTCCAGTGTCTCAAGCAGTACCAACTTTAGAACAAGCCAAAGACGATGTACAACGCAATGACTGGAACCGTGCTTATCAATATATGGGCTTAAATGCCGGTCAGGCCTTGGCTGAGATTCAACTGGATCGTGTCTTTATCGGTTCGTGCACCAATTCGCGTATTGAAGATATCCGTGCTGCAGCCGAAGTGATCAAAGGTCGTAAGGTCGCATCTTCAATCAAACAGGCGATGGTCGTTCCAGGTTCTGGTCTGGTCAAAGCTCAGGCAGAAGCGGAAGGTCTGGACAAGGTATTTGTCGAGGCGGGCTTCGAGTGGCGTGAACCTGGCTGTTCAATGTGTCTGGCGATGAATGCTGACAAGTTACAACCAGGCGAGCATTGTGCCTCGACTTCGAACCGTAACTTTGAAGGTCGTCAGGGCAATGGCGGTCGTACTCATCTGGTGAGTCCAGCCATGGCAGCCGCTGCTGCGATCGCAGGTCACTTTGTTGATGTCCGTTCATTTTAATTGGTACGTAGGAGCACAGACATGAAAGCTTATACCGTTGAACAAGGTATCGTTGCACCTTTAGACCGTGCCAATGTCGATACAGATTTAATTATTCCAAAACAGTTTTTGAAATCGATCAAACGTACCGGTTTCGGTGAAAATTTGTTTGATGAATTGCGTTATCTGGATGAAGGTTATCCAGGTCAGGACAATTCAGTTCGTCCGATCAATCCGGACTTTGTCTTGAACCAGCCACGTTATCAGGGCGCATCTATTTTAATTTCACGTGCCAACTTTGGTTGTGGTTCTAGCCGTGAACATGCGCCGTGGGCCTTGAGCGAATATGGTTTCCGTACCGTGATTGCGCCAAGCTTTGCTGATATTTTCTTTAATAACTGTTTTAAAAACGGTATGTTGCCTGTGATTTTGGCTGAAGATATTGTTGAGCAGTTATTTAAGGAATGTGCGGAAGATGAAGGTTATCAACTGACCATTGACTTGCAGGCACAAGAAGTTCGTACCCCTACGGGTGAAAGCTTTAAGTTTGAAGTCGATCCATTTCGCAAGCATTGCCTGTTAAATGGTCTGGATGATATTGGCTTAACTTTGCAGGTGGCGGATGATATTCGTGCCTATGAAGAAAAAACCAAACAATCGCGTCCTTGGGTATTTGCCGAAATTCATGGATAAATCAGTAAAAATTGTCATGGCATGACTGCGATGCCCTTGCTAATATCGGAAGATTATTGAGTTTTTTGATTGGGTAAGACAGACATTATGGCGAATTATTGGAAACAGTGGCTTGCTTTAAGTTCAGTATCGGTGCTGTTGACTGCATGTCAAAGCATCGACACGATGAAACTCAAACATGCCAAAGAAAATACTGAGAGCAAAAGCAATGCCCTGATCTACTGTACAGGGACGCCAGATTGCCAGTTCGAACGCTTCAATCAGACCATTATTGTCAACGCCGACAATGGCCGCATCAGTGATGAGGCGCTGAAGCAGAAACTGGTGCGCTTGCAGGCCAAAAATTTAAATCAGGCCAATCCGATTTATTTATCTGTGCCGGCAGGACAGCATGAACTGGTCGTGCGTTTTTATCCGATCAGTAAGGATAAAGCGGAAACTTTACATGTATTCCATCGTTTTCAGGCCAATAACCGCTATAGCTTAAAAATGTTTCGTGACCGTAGTGCGCGTAGCAGCAGTTTATTAAATTCTTCGGCGCCGGATCCGCTTTGCGTAGATCTGGTACAAGAGCAAAAAACCATTCGTCGTTTTTGCAAACCCTATAATGCAGTCACCGGGATTGCAGAGTTTGTAGAAAAGAAAATTTAACCTCTGTCAGATCTGAATCTGACGTTTTAAACGGAAAATCTCATGTCTAAACAAATTTTGATTTTAGCTGGTGACGGCATCGGCCCTGAAATTGTAAAAGCCGCAGAGCAAGTACTCACACGCGTAAATGAAAAATTTAATCTCGATTTGACATGGGAACAGGGCTTACTCGGTGGTGCAGCCATTGATGCACATGGTTCACCGTATCCTGAAGTGACCTCTGAACAGGCTAAAAAAGCTGATGCGATTTTACTCGGTGCCGTGGGCGGTCCAAAATGGGATACGATTGAGCGCTCAATTCGTCCGGAACGTGGTTTATTGAAATTGCGTAGTGAACTGAACCTGTTTGCTAACTTGCGTCCAGCCATTCTTTATCCGCAATTGGCTGATGCTTCAAGTTTGAAGCCTGAAATCGTAGCAGGTCTGGATATTCTGATTGTGCGTGAGTTAACGGGTGGTATTTACTTCGGTCAGCCACGTGGTATCCGTGAACTGGAAAATGGCGAGAAGCAAGGCTACAACACTGACGTTTACTCAGAGTCTGAAATCAAGCGTATCGCTAAAGTCGCTTTTGAAATGGCCAACTTGCGCGGTGGTAAAGTATGTTCAGTGGATAAAGCCAATGTGCTTGAAGTGACTGAGCTGTGGAAACAGACAGTGACTGCGCTGAAAGATGCCGAATACCCTGAAATTAATTTATCGCATATGTATGTCGACAATGCCGCAATGCAACTGGTGCGTGCGCCAAAGCAGTTTGACGTGATTGTCACCTCGAATCTGTTCGGTGATATCCTGTCTGATGAAGCTGCGATGTTGACCGGTTCAATCGGCATGTTGCCATCGGCATCTCTGGATGAAAATGGCAAGGGCATGTATGAGCCTTGTCATGGTTCTGCACCAGATATCGCCGGTCAAAACCTGGCAAATCCATTAGCGACGATTCTTTCGGTGGCGATGATGTTGCGTTATACCTTCCGTGAAGAAGCGGCTGCTAAAGCGATTGAAGATGCAGTAGGTCAGGTCTTGGATCAAGGCTTGCGTACGGCAGATATCATGTCTGAAGGCATGCAAAAAGTCGGTACGGTTGAAATGGGTCAAGCAGTCGTTGCTGCATTGAACTAAGCCTGTTTTGATTCAAAAAAACGCAGCCTTGAGCTGCGTTTTTTTATAATAGAAATTTCAAAGCTTAAACCCCTTAACAGGTTCGGCCTGTGGTGCGTACCGCGGTCGCAATATTATCTTTGAGTAAGAAGGTGATTTTACATTGCAATTTGACGTCGTAGCCGCCGGCAGGACTTACTGAGACAGGAATCGGTACAGTGCCTGTTCCTGTGGCAGGAAACTGCGCTACAGGCAAAGGAATGGTAATGGGGCGTTGTACCACATAGCTTAATTGTTTTGCGCTGCGTTCAGGCTCACTGATCTGCTGGTAACCTAAACGTTTTAGATCCAGAGTTTGATCGATCAGTTGGCTGCTTTGCCCAATGAACTGTTGTAAATAGGCATCACGCTGCGCAGTTGTTGATGAGGTGGTGCAGCATGCATTAAGCAAACTGAATGCTGTACAGCATACTAAAATCAGTGTGAACTTCATGAGCTGTCCTCACACCAAATAAAATGAGTGTAAGCGCATTCCATGCAAAAATACTGTTGTGATTTGATACACGGTAGAAGTTTAGCGTGGTGAGGTTGATCCCTGATTTAATCCGATAAAGGCTTTGAACTCGATGAGTACAGCTCAGCAAGCTCTACCGGTAAAGCGAATCGCCTGAAAAATTTCATCTTTCAAGTCAAACCAGATTTGGCATTTCATCTCAATGTTATAACCACCATTTGAGGGCATCGGCATTGGTGCGCCGATCGGAATGCTCTGACTAATATTCGGCGTTCCCATTGGAATATTCATATCCCGAAAAATAGTGTAGCTGAGAAATTCTGTGGTTTGAATCGGTTGCTGGGAGGTCTTGAATCCCGTTGCGCGAAGATCAAGCTGGCTACGAACCTGTGCTGCAGTTTGACCCACATAAGGTTGTAGAGACTGATGCAGATGCTGATTGCCGCCGGTAGCGCACGCAACGAGAAACAAGCTGGAAAGTAGGGGTAAGCATTTCATATTCATTGTTTTTATACGTGTTGTTTTAATTCAATGAATAGTTGTGAATTTATAGGCCTGTGTCAAATTATTTTATTGATTGATAAATAATTCAAGTAATAAAAAAGCCACTAAAAGTGGCTTTTGCTTGCGCTAAAACTTAGCGTGCACGATATGTGATACGACCTTTAGTCAAATCATAAGGTGTCATTTCAACCTTCACACTGTCGCCAGTCAAAATACGGATATAGTGTTTACGCATTTTACCAGAGATGTGGGCAATCACTTCGTGACCGTTCTCTAAACGTACACGGAACATAGTATTAGGAAGCGTCTCGGTGACAACGCCTTCGAACTCGATGAGTTCCTCTTTATTGGCCATAGCCTACCTGAATGAATAAATTGGAAAGGCGCAAATTATAGTCAATTTTTTTGCAAAATACAAGACGAAACGGGCGTTAGACTGATCATCTGCCAGTAAAATAGGCGAACTGTCACGATAATTTTTTTAACTAAAAAGACACCTGTTTCTGTTGTCAGTTTGGTCAATCACAGTTAATCTAAAATTAATCTTTTTAAGTATAAATGAAGTACATACAAGGAAGGCTTTTGAGTGAGTCAGCTAACGGATGCATCAGTCGTATTGCGTTTAGGCTATCAGGCGATTCGTCGTGCGGGGTTGCCAACAGAAGAACTTTTGACCAAAGCAGGAGTGGCTTTAAATCAGGTGGAAGCCAATGACCGTACCCCGCTGAGTGCCCAATATGCCTTTTGGGTGGCGGCAGAGGAAGTCAGCAAGGACCCGGACATTGGATTGCATCTGGGTGAGCACCTGCCACTTTATCGTGGTCAGGTCATTGAACACCTGTTTGTTTCATCTGAAAATTTTGGTGAGGGACTGAAACGTGCTTTGGCTTATCAGCGACTGATCAGCGATGCCTTTGCTGCCAAATTAGTGATTGAAGATGATCGCTGCTATTTAACCAATGGTGAACAGCCTTTTGCTGAGAGTCTGGTCAATCGTCATTTTACTGAATGTGCTATGTCAGGTGTACTGCGTTTCTTTAAATTTATTACCGAAGGGCGTTTTGAGCCGATTTATATCGATTTTAATTTTTATAAAGGGGCACCTGATGATGAATACTTCCGGGTTTATGAGTGTCCGGTCAGTCTAGGTCAGAAAGAAACTCGTTTGTATTTCGATCCGACTATCCTGGAATATCCGCTGTGGCAGGCTGAACCTGAGCTGTTGCAGCTGCATGAGCAACTGGCCATTGAAAAGCTACAGGAACTGGCAAGATATGATCTGGTCGGTGAAGTCCGTCGTGCGATCGGCTCTACTTTGGAGAGTGGTGAAACCACACTGGAAACTGTAGCAGCACAACTGAATATCACGCCACGCCGTTTGAGAACGCAACTGAGTGAGGCACATACCAGTTTTCAGCAGATTCTCTCGGATTATCGTTGTCGTCTGGCCAAGCGTTTGCTGGCGAGTACCAATGAGAGCGTCGAGCGGATTGTCTATCTGACCGGTTTTTCCGAGCCAAGTACCTTCTATCGTGCCTTTAAACGCTGGACCAATGAAACGCCAGTGGAATATCGGAAGCGGAAGCAGCGTTAAAAATCCCTCCTAACCTCTCTTTAAAAAAGGGAGGAATTCCCCTCCTTTTAGGAGGGGTTAGGGGAGGTAAATATTCTAAAAAATTTAAAAACTATTCCGGCATATTCAGCCAATGTGGACCTAAGGGTAACTCCGGTAATTCAAACTGCGCCGGATAGTCAGCATGAATAAAATACAAACCATCTGCTGGTGCAGTCACGCCTGCGGCTTTACGATCTTCGGCAGCGAAAATAGTATCAATATGATCGGCAGCGTACATACCCTGACCAATTTCCAGTAAACAGCCCATGATATTGCGCACCATATGGTGCAGAAAGCCATCGGCTTGAATATCCAATACCAGATATTGACCATGCTGAATCAGGTGGCAATGGCTGACATGACGAACGGGCTGATTGGACTGACAGGCTGCGGCGCGGAAGCTTTCAAAGTTATGCGTGCCTTCAAACTTTTTCGCGGCGTATATCATCTGTTCAACATCAAGCGGTGCATAGACATGGGTGACCTGTTTATGCAGCAATGCCGGGCGTACAGGGTGGTTGTAGACCACATAGCGATAGCGGCGCGCCTGTGCCTTAAAACGGGCATGGAAGCTGTGATCCATTTCTTTGATCCACTGGATCGAGATGTCTTTAGGGAGTTGGCTATTGCAGCCCATCAGCCAGCCACGTTCAGAACGCACGGCATCAGTATCAAAATGTGCCACCATGTTGGTCGCATGTACCCCGGCATCCGTGCGGCCGGCACCCTGTAGGCTAATCGGTTGATCGGCAACTCGGCTCAGGACCCTTTCAATGGTTTCCTGTACGCTTGCAACTCCCGGCTGTTGAGTCTGCCATCCCCGATAATGCATCCCACAAAACTCAATTCCCACCGCAAAACGCTGCATAATGACCTCAAACCTTATTGATCGTACCAATGACGATGCCATTGCTCTACAGTGTCGTATTGTAAATACATTTTCAGGGCTTTTGCATACAGATCCGCATGTCCATAACTTTCATTCAGCAAAATTTTGCAGTGATTGACCCATTCGGCAATAGCATAGCGCTGATCCGTCGCACCAAAAGGCACTTGGGTGGTCAAGACGGAAATGCAGCCCTGCTCATAGAGTTGATCAATGAGCGCAATCATGGTGTCATTGACCGCCAGGTTGCCAGTGCCAAAACCTTGCAAAAATAGAAAATGCGGTGGTCGAGCCAAGAGGTTGTTCAAGTTATTCAGCTGCTGAGCCAGATCAATCGGCTGCATCATGATGCTCATGCAGTTGAATTCAGCCGCTTTCGCAATATCTTCTACCTTGACCTGATAACACGGTTGATGGGTCTGGATTGCGATATTGGCCTCAAGACCTGCAAAGGCATTTAACTCGGTAGTATGCTGTTTCAGTGCAGTTTGCGCATGTAGCAGCTGATGATGGAATGCCAGATAGACTCCGGCGCTACAGGTGCTGACCGAATCTAATGCAAATTTCAGGTTATCCAGGGCATCGCTAAATTCACGCTGTTCATTGTCTTGAGCATTCAGCAACGGATATTGGCTACCGGTCAACACCACATGCGCCGAGTTTCCAATAAAATGTGCCAGTACTGCACTGGCATAACTCAGTGTATCTGTACCGTGAATAATCACAAAATGCTGGATCTGCCGCGATTGCAATTGCTGAATAAACTGTACCAGTTGCAACCAGTCGGTTGCTGTACAGGCACTACTGTCCTTAATAGCGGGTGCATGATAGCATTCGACGAAATAATGCTCTGCGAGTATCTGTTCGAGCTTTGGAATAAATAAATCAGCAGGCATCGGTGCAAGAGGGTCTCCCACACAGCCGAATGTGCCGCCCATATAAATTAATGCAATATTTTTTATCATAAAAAAAGCAGCCAATTATTGACTGCTTTAGTGTAAATCGAAATGCATCAAGATGCGATTTGATTCAGTAATTGCTCGGCGCGTTGTTGTTGCTCAGGAGTATATTCAGCTTCTCGCTCCGCAATGACTTCACGAGCAGCGGTATAGGCACCGAGTTGAATATATTGCTGGGCAAGATCCAGGTTAAGACTTGCTTCATTAACATCCAGTAATTCCGGGAAAGATTGCACCAGCGGATCATGCTGGTCTATCGTTGCCTGAGCTGGCGTAGCAGGAAGATCGAAATTCATCGCTGTCGCAGCAGGTGCTTCTGGCGTGGTTTCCAAATGATCTAATTTAAAATCCATGCCTGATAGATTGGTTTGTGACGCTGGTTCTGCCACAGGTGCTGCAGCTGTCAAGCTAGACAGGTCAAACTCAGTCGCTGGCACAGCCGTTTTTTCAGCTGCTGGTACAGGTGTGTCAAGTGAGAATGAAAAATCGAGAGGCTTGATTTCCTCAGTCACAGTTGGTGCTGTTTCTACTGGAGCAGATTGTTCCAAATCCAGTTTAAAGTCTAAGACAGGTGCCGTTTCTGTTACTGCTGTAGTTTGAATATCTGTAGATGTACTCTGAAATTCAAAATCTACAGAAGGAGCAGCAGGTACAGGAGCCTCTTCAGCTTTTGGTGTTTCTACTGGGGTAGTCTTTGGTTCAAAATTAAATTCAAGTGGCTGAATATCTGTTACAGGTTCTGCAACAGGGGCCGGCTTGCTTGATTGAAAGTCCTGCTGCAATTGTTCAAATGCCAGTTCATTTGAAGGGGCCGGTGCAACCAGATCGGCAAAAGCATCTGAAGTTGAAGTAGCTTCCTGCGCAGAAGAAGTTTTAGGCTGGGCACTTGGGAAATCAATGGTATCTTGTACAGCAGATGAAGATTTTTCAAATTCACGCTGTTTCGCTTCAGCTTGCGCCAGAATCTCATCTAAATGCAAAGAGCGGATATGGTTGAGCAGCTGTGAAATCGCAAACTCATCTTTTTGTAAGATATGAATATCCAATAACAACAGATAGAGTTCATGCTGGGAATTATCCCGATTCAGTGCCTGATTAATCTGTGCTTCGGCCGCAAAAAAATTACGTTCCTGAATCAGGCCTTCAATTTTCTTGCATGTTTCTGCTGATAATGGCGTTGCTGATTTTTTTGTGACCCCGACTGGCTCCACTACTTTGGTTCTTTGTGGAGCAGCTTTTGAAGCAGAGCCAGGTTTTTTCGCTTTTACCGTTTTAGTTTTTGCTTTATCTGATTCTTGAGCATCTTGTCGTTTTTTAAAGACAATTAATACGATGATCAATATCACTAATGGAATCACATAAATCAGCATGTTTTACCCCTTGGGGATAGAGTAGTTTAAGTTCGCCTATCCCAATAAATCGTCATGTGTAACTTTTTAATTAATTGGCTTCTTATCTGCTTGTTGGGCTTTGAGCTGTTGTTGTAGCTGGGCCAGACGCGCATTTAATAACTGAATTCTGTGATCCTTCTGATTGAGTGCCAATTCTAATTCAGTTACGTTTCTCTGTAATTTAACGGTTTTTTCTCGGGCTGTCATAACTTTTAATGACAATTCCTTTGATGTTTGATTGCGTTCTGTGTTCTGGTTTGCAGAAACTTGCCCGGAATCGCGCTGGTTCTCAGCCACTAGGCTCATTTCTGCCTGATTCAGGCGGTATTTAGTCTTGCCAGTAGGCTTAGACGGTAGCTCGGTTTGCTTTGCCGCAGTGACTTTAATAGGCGCAGGTGTAGGATGAGTCGTATTTAAGTTCAATGCAGCACCTTTACGTAGACGATTGGCATTTCCTCCAATAAAAGCATGCTCATTGTCTTTTTTAATTTGTTGCATGACTTCATTGACCGGGCGCTGCTGCTGTTGAGCAATTCGTGAGGCAATTCCCCACAGTGACTCATTGGATTGAACTACATAAGTAGGTTGAGTCTGATTCAGAGTTGCTTTGACTGGTGAAGCTTTTGTAGTAACTGGAGCTGGAGTTTTCACCGGATTAGCTGATCCAGTTGATTTTCTGGCTTGTTCCTCAGCAAATTTTTTCACCAATGGATCACTGGAAGCAGTTTGATGATCAGAATGGGACTCTACAGCTTTCTGCATATTTGCTTTATTTGGTGCTGATGCACTTTGATTTGCTGGTATCGTACTGGTTGGTTTGTTTGTAGTCGAGGCTGCTGCAGGAGCCGGCGATGCAAGAGTTGCTTGTGAGGTCTTTACTGAATCTGAAAGCGCCGCTGCAGTTTTAACTGGGGCTTGAATATCGGGTGCAGTTACAGCCTCGCTTTTAAGCACAGGCGCAATCGCTTGCGCCTGAATCGCTGGACTTGATGTCATTACAGCTGGTGCAAATGCAGTTTTAGGAATGGAAATATTCGATAATACAGGTGGTGCTGTGCGTTGCAATGCCAATGGCTTTTCTAAAACCGGTGGCTTATTTGAGGCAGCGGAAGCTGCTGTACTGTAATGGCTACTTACGGGTAAGTTGAGTGCAATATCTTTTTCACTGACGACGACAACTGGTGCAAGCGGGCGTTCATTCTGTTTGAGACTAGCTTTTAATAAATCAGTTTTAGCTTGTAAGGGCGTACGGATATGTTGCAGACGTGCAGCATTGCCTTCCTTGATTTTGACAATAATATTCAGCTCGCGCTCTGTCATGGGGCGAGAAGAAGTAATAGTAATAACCCCGGTGCCATTATTGCTGCGCCGAGTAAAAAAGTTCAGATGACCAGGTGGCTGATGCGATGCACCTATCGAGAGTAAATCTTCAGGTGAAGCCAGACTGACTTCAATCGGCAAATTGATATCAGACTGCCGAAAAGTCATTTCTGCGTAGAGTAATTCCCCTGGGGCAGACTGAATCTGAACCGGATCTACATTAATCGCATAAATATTTTGTGAAGCGACAATGGCTAAAATGGCAAGCTTTAATTTGTTATATACAGTCATCTTAATCGTGAGCTCAGTCATTATCGCATAGCGAAAATTATAGATTAACGGGATGTTTGTTTTTTGTAAAATACTTACGCAATAGTTACATAAAAAAGCCGATCAATAAAGATCGGCTTTTGGCTTTATATCCAAAGGATATTAGGCATTTTTATAATCAATCAGAATACGCAGCATACGGCGTAACGGCTCAGCGGCACCCCAAAGCAACTGGTCACCTACAGTGAATGCACCCAGATATTCTTTACCCATGTTCAGCTTGCGCAGACGGCCTACTGGAACGCTTAAAGTACCTGTTACAGCAACAGGCGTCAGATCAGTCATCGATGCTTCACGAGTATTTGGAACCACTTTAGACCAGTCATTGGCACGTGCAATGATGTCTTCGATTTCATCCAAAGGTACATCTTTTTTCAATTTCAGGGTTAATGCCTGAGAGTGACAACGCATGGCACCAATACGCACACAGTGACCATCAATCGGTACGATCTGCTGATTGCCCAGAATCTTGTTGGTTTCAACCTGACCTTTCCATTCTTCTTTCGACTGGCCGCTTTCCAGCTGCTTGTCGATATAAGGAATGAGTGAGCCAGCCAAAGGAACGCCAAAGTTTGCAGACGGGAAGCCTTCACCACGTTGTAATTCAGCAATTCTAGAGTCGATATCCAGAATTGGAGAACGCGGATCATCTAGCAACTCTTTGGTATTGTTATATAAATAACCCATACCATTGATCAGTTCACGCATGTTCTGTGCGCCTGCACCTGAAGCGGCCTGATAGGTCATTGAAGTTGCCCATTCCACCAGATTGTTCTGGAACAGACCGCCCAAGCCCATCAGCATCAAGGAAACTGTGCAATTACCGCCGACAAAAGTCTTGGTGCCTTTGACCAGACCGTCTTTGATCACATGCATGTTCACCGGATCAAGTACGATGATGGCTTCATCATCCATACGTAAGGTCGATGCTGCATCAATCCAGTAACCGTTCCAGCCTTCAGCTTTCAGTTTCGGGAAAACTTCAGAGGTATATTCGCCACCTTGACAGGTAATAATGACATCCATTTGCTTCAGACTGTTAATGTCTGATGCATCCATAAGTGCTGGGGCGGTCTTACCGCCAAATGCCGGCGCTTCACCGCCTGCATTACTGGTAGAGAAATAGAATGGCTCAAAATGAGCAAAATCATTCTCTTCAACCATACGTTGCATAAGGACGGAACCAACCATCCCGCGCCAACCGACCAGACCTACTTTCATGTCACTTTGCCTCGGTGCGTTAAAAAATCAAAAGGGATTCGAGTGTACCAAAAAGGGACTCAACTGCAAGAGCTACACAATCAAAACATCAATATTCTTGAGAGAAATATCTGCTTTATGATACATACAAAATTGATAACGTCATTTTTCTTTTAGAAAAAATAATAACTTAATTAAGAGCGCAGTTTATGATATGGGTTATCCAAATTCTGGCAATCATTGTCATTTGGTTAAGTTTTTGGTCACTGATACCACGCGATGAATGGTGGATTCGGGGTGCGGATTTTCCACGCTTACAAATTCTGGTATTGGGCTTTATCGCCTTTATTCTTTTTCTCCTGGTTGATCATCCCTGGAACTGGTTGAATCAGCTGCTTTTTATCGGTCTGATGGCAGCTTTGGCCTATCAGTTGAAAATGGTATTGCCCTATACCTTTATCTGGAAAAAACAGGTCAAGCAGGTCAAGCATGATCAGCTGGATCCGCAACGTCAGATTTCCCTGGTCGTTTCCAATGTACTTACTACCAATACCAAATATCATTTACTGATCGAGCAGATCCAGATTCATCAGCCAGATCTGGTTTTGACTCTGGAAACCGATCAAAACTGGCAAAATGCACTCTCGGTGATTGAAGCTGATTATCCTTATCGCGTGCCTGTGCCTTTGGATAATCTGTATGGCATGCATCTATATAGCAAGCTCGAACTGAGTGAAACTGAGGTTAAATTTATTCTGAGTGATGAAATTCCCTCCATTCATACCACGGTGATTTTACGCTCAGGACAACCGGTACAGCTCTACTGTCTGCATCCCAAACCACCCAGTCCGACCGAGGCCAAGGATTCTACCTTGCGTGATGCTGAACTGCTGATTGTCGGTGATCAGATTAAAGATCTGGATGAAAGCTGTATCGTCATGGGCGATCTGAATGACGTGGCCTGGTCACGTACCACACGCCTGTTTCAACGCATTAGTGGGCTGCTGGATCCGCGGGTAGGACGTCATTATGTGAATACTTTTCACGCAGATTATCCTTTTTTCCGCTGGTCGCTGGATCACGTCTTTCATAGTACCGATTTTGCCTTGGTACACATGGAGCGTTTACCGCATGTAGGTTCTGACCATTTTCCGGTCTTTCTGGTATTACAAACCGGTCGGGTATTCGAGCATATTCAGGAAGAATTAGAACAAACTGATAAAGATGAGCAGGAAGCACAAAAAGCCATTGAAGAGGGCATTCAGAAAGCAGAGAAAGAGGAAAAAATAGTCACTGATGAAGTTGCCCTGGCTTATAAAGAAGGGGGCAAAATCTCATAGGTTTTTAGAAGAAAAGTGTACGATATTGCTTACAACAGTTTACGCTTCTTGCGAATGGGCAGGGGTTGGGAATCTGGGTATTCTAGGTTTATCAGCACAGGGAGTCGAGAAAGGATATTCTCATAAGGAAGACGAAGCTGAATGAAAACATCATGGATATGATGCTGAAAGGGAAATCACAAAAAAGCAGAACGAATTATAATATGTGAAAGCACAACCTCATTAACCCGAGTTTTACAGGATGTAGAGCTCGGGTTAAATTATTTCAATTACTTAAACATGATTTTAAGCTATAGCCCTTCAAATTCCGTGATCAAATCGATTTAGTAAATTGATTTATAACCTTCAGGGCGAGTCTTAAAACGGCGGTGGAACCACATATATTGGGTCGGTGCGATGCGCAACTGCTGCTCAATCACCCGGTTCACGCGAGTGGCATCTTCAACTTCATTCTCACTAGGGAAGTTTTCCAGTGCCGGTTCAATGAGCACATGGTAGCGCGGATTGTTAATATCGCCATGACGGTAGAAATATAAAGGAATTGCAGCCGCTTTGGTCATTTTCAGTAAACGGCGATGTGCGGTTACAGTCGCCGCAGGCACGCCAAAAAAAGGTGCCATCACGCCTTGTTTTAAACCATAATCCTGATCCGGACTGTACCAGATCGCATGGCCATTTTTCAGGTTACGTACCAGACCGCGCATATCATCATGGTCAATCTGATTGGCATAAATTGTGGCGCGACAACGGTAAATCAGCATGTCCAAAAGTGGATTATTCTGCGGACGATAGACTACATCCGGTTCAAAATATTGTGCGCAAAGATAACCACCCGCATCGAGCAAAGTTGAATGCGTGCCTAATAACAGCATGCCTTGGCCTGCGGCTTGTGCCTTCTGAATATGTTCCAAGCCTTCAATACTGACGCGGCCCTGAAACCATTTCGGACTGTACCAGGCATTCAGCGTCTCAAACACCCCCAGCATTTGATCGATAAATACCTGACGGGCATTGTCCTGTACCTGCTTTTCAGACCATTCGGGAAAGCAGACTTCTAGATTACGCAGCGTGGTTTCACGGCGTGATTTCAAGTATTTAAAAGAAAGGTGGCCCAGCAGGGACGCCAGACGATGCTGAATGGCCCAAGGTAAGATCGCCAGAATCATCAGGAAAATAATGCCTAGCCATTTGCCCCAATATTGAGGTAACAGGAATGACCATTGAAATTCACCGGGTTGATATGCAGGCTGAGTACTCATAAAACAATTTAGGGCCAAAAGATTAAATGCAGTCTAACAGAGAAGATTATTGAAATAAAAAAGCATCTGTACGAATACAGATGCTTTAGTAAAAGCTCGGGGAATATTTAGCCGTTACTTAGGTTGTCCAGTTCTTCCCAACGCTCTAATTTTTCCAGTAACAGCTCATCAATTTCGGATAAGCGTTTAGACAGTTTCAGTGCTTTATCGGAATCAGTCACAAATAAAGAGCCATCAGCCAGTTGTGCATTGATCTCGACCTGCTCTTTTTCTAGCGCTTCCATCTCAGCTGGAAGCTGTTCGAGTGCACGCTGGTCCTTGTAGCTAAGCTTAACTTTCTTGGCAGCGACCGGTGCCGCCTCAGCTTCTGCTTTGGCCATGGCTTTTTTCACGGCACTTTTTTGGTCAACCACGGTTTGATCCGGGCGCTGTTCAAGATAATCCTGATAACCGCCGACATATTCGTCGATATTGCCCTTACCATCAAAGACCCAAGTGGATGTTACCACGTTGTCCATAAAGGCACGGTCATGCGAGATCAACAGCAGGGTGCCTTTGTAGCCGCCCAGCATTTCTTCCAGTAACTCTAAAGTCACCATATCCAGGTCGTTGGTTGGCTCATCCATCACAATCAGGTTCGATGGTTTCAGCAAAAGTTTCGCCAGCAAGATACGATTGCGTTCACCACCCGACAAAGCTTTGACTGGTGTACGGGCACGTTCTGGCGAAAACAGGAAATCTTGTAAATAACTATAGATATGACGACGGTTACCATTCACATCCACGTGGTCAGAACCTTCTGAGACGTTATCTTTAACAGATTTTTCCAGATCCAGCGCATTACGGAGCTGGTCGAAATAGGCCACTTCTAACTGCGTACCGGTCTTCACCGTACCGCCATGTTCTAGCTCGCCCAGAATGGCTTTAATGAGGGTAGTTTTACCGACACCGTTATCACCGACCAGACCGATACGGTCGCCACGGAGGACAAGTGCAGAGAAGTTGTTGATGATCGGTGCATTGTCACCGAATTTCACACTCAGGTTCTCAATTTCAAACACCAGTTTGCCTGAGCGGTTGGCATCCTGAGTCGCCATCGTCACTTTACCTTGTTGCGAACGACGTGCTCTAGATTCTTCACGTAATGCTTTTAGGGCACGGACACGACCTTCGTTACGGGTACGACGGGCTTTAATCCCTTGACGGATCCAGACTTCTTCCTCAGCCAGCTTTTTATCGAACAGCGCATTTTGCTTTTCTTCAGCTTCCATTTGCTGGGCTTTCAGGTCTAGATAACGTGAATAGTTACCTTCATAACTACGCAGTTGACCACGATCCAGCTCAACAATACGGGTGGCAATGCTGTCGACAAAGGCACGGTCATGCGAAATGAACAGCAGGGTCAAATTGTTTTGATCGAGCAGGAATTTTTCCAGCCATTCGATACTTTCAACATCTAAATGGTTCGTCGGTTCGTCGAGTAACAGCACATCAGGTTGGGTAAGTAAAGCACGTGCCAGCAAGACACGACGTTTACGACCACCAGACAAATCGGCAAGATCTGCATCCGGGTCCAGACCCATTTTGCTTAAAATCGAATTGACCTTGGTTTCCAGCGCCCAGCCATCCAGCTGATCCATTTTGTGTTGCAGGTTGCCCATACGATCACAGGCGTCCATGTCACCGAGTACACAGGCTTCACTGGCAGCATGATAAGCACGCAAAACTTCCGATGCTTCACCGGCACCATCTGCCACGATATCAGCCACTTTACCTGAATCCATCGGTACATCTTGCGCCAGCATGGAAATAGTAATGCCGTTTTGTAATGAAACTTCGCCGTTGTCAGGCAGTAAACTTCCTTCAATCAGCTTAAGTAAGGTAGACTTACCCTCACCATTACGGCCAATCAAACACACTCGTTCGCCGCGTTCCAAGTTAAAATTCGCGCCGTCGAGCAGGGCGGGTCCACCAAACGCAAGTTGGACATCCCTAAGGGTAATATAGGCCATAATGTTTCCTGAAATCCCCAATGAGGACTTTAAATGACTAAACAACAAAATCTAAATGATCAGGCGTCATTTTCCGCACCCATTGAAGATTTGCAAGTGCGAATTGCATTTTTAGACGATTTAGTTGAACAGTTGAATGATCAGGTGGCCAAACAGACCCTGGAAATTGCTGATCTGAAAAAGCAAATGACGCTGTTATATCAACGTGTTGAGTCTTCAGATCTGTCTGAAGGCATAGCAGAATTTGATCCGGTTGCAGACCGACCACCGCATTATTAATTTGCAACCAATGATTTAATCAACAATAACCCTTAGCTGATCTAAGGGTTTTTTATTGAAAAATAAAAATGAGTCAATCTATAAGATGATAAAAAGAGAAGTATTTTTGTTTTGAATGGGCTTTTAAATTGCCTTAAACACGCATATAAAAGTAATAAAGTGCAACGCGATGATCAAGTGCAAAAGAATTTTCCTGTTGAAAACAAACATTCGCGCTTGCAAACAGATTTCTTGCCGGCATTTCATAAAATGCAGTTTGGCCCTCTGCCGAAACAGGGCTGCACCCATTCAGCCATAAAATTATTTGACCTTTCACTCACTTCCTACTCTAATACCGGCTCTCAGGTACATTCCGGAATTGCGTCCCATGCACCCAAAAGTTGTTCTACTCGACCTCGAAAATAATTTCCCTACAGCCAAGTTAATGCGTGAGATTGTGGCGCATTATTCGACTTTATATCTGTTTAGCTGTGCCGGAAAATTTGAATTCTCCTTAGAGGATTTAACCGAGCTTGCCGGCTGGATTAGCAGTGGTCAGGTGGTGGTACTGGACACGCCTGAATCGCCACAAAAAGAATATGAATATGCGGTCATTGTCGGTCAGCTTATGGCGCTACTGGAGCCGGAAACCGAGGTTGAATTGATCTCGGCGATGGACAGCTGCGAGATGTTGCAGCAGATGCTGCAAGCTTCTGATATTCCGTGTCACCTAATTCAGATTCAGCCTGATGAGACAAATATTCCAACCGATCAACCTAAAAATCATCTTCCGAGTCTGGATACCATCAAGAACAAACCTGCCTTGCAACTGGTGAAAAAATACTGTGATGCGTTAGGGAAAATGAGCGGCAAACCGAATACGGTGGAAACCCTAAAAAACTCAGTGGCGAATATTCTGCAAGTGATGCCGGTAAAAGCTCAGCATGTGGTCGGCATGTTGATTAACCTGAAAATCGTCAAACGCTATGATGAGCAAATCAGCTTCCGCAAAAAAGTTTTGAAACAATGGCTGCAACTCAATCTGGATGAACAAAGCCCGGTTGAAAATCCAAAACTGGATCAGGTCATTTCCCAACTGAAGGCAGAAGAAGCTCCAGTTGAATCTGAAATACTCAAGTCACCAATCCAGTCGGCACAGCAAGACCTGTTCAAGAACTTTGGCCGGATCGATCCGGTACAACTGGAAGTGGCGCGTAAACTGCGTGAATTGCAGGGCGATAAACCCAAAGACATTTATGAGCTGCGTGATTTACTGGAACAGTTATTTCCAAAATCGGACATCCGCTTGCTGCTGAAGGAGTTGATCGAGAAAGGTTATATTTACTGGAATGGTCACGAAATTTTATATAGTCATGAAATGTTCCTGAATTAATTTTATCGTGCAAACTTGCGTTTTATATTGTGCTTATGCAACTCTAATAATAGAACATAAAGGTTGAACTATGGAAAACACTGGAATCTGGGTGACGGTGGTCATCATCATTTTCGTCATAGGGTCGATTTTCGGGTTGCGCGTGAGCCCCCGAGAAAAAGCCTTGGGCCTGATGCGTGACAAAGCCCGTAAAATGGGTTTGCATCCACGTCTGGTGGTGGCACCGGACTGGACCAAAATCCCGAAGGCGACTGAAAGTCGTGCCAGTATGGTCGCGTACTACAGTGTGCTGATGCCAGATGCGCGTTTGCCCTTGATGCGCGCCCGTGTTGTCGATAATAAACTCGAAATCGTGCAGGGTGATGAGAAATTTAAAGATTTTCCCATTGCATTAAAAGGCATTTATGCTATTGATATGCAGGCCAACTGTGTCGGCATGTACTGGGATGAAGAAGCTGATTTAAGAGCGACCCAACTCGACGACATCAAAGCACTGTTACACGCTTTGGCTGAACTTTAATTTAGAAATAAACAGGATTAACGGTTAATTATGGCGAACGCTCCTCGGTCCACATCAAAAAGCAGCACAGCGAAGTCTCCCGACGCTGGAAGCAAGCGTGCCCTAGTGATTGTGGAGTCGCCTGCAAAAGCGAAAACAATCAATAAGTACCTTGGTCCGAACTACATCGTAAAATCATCGGTGGGTCATGTGCGTGACTTACCGACTGGCGGTTCTGCAAAATCGACAGAGAAAAAACCAGCGACACGTACCAAACTGACGGATGCAGAAAAAGCTGAAAAATCACAGAATGCGTTGATTAACCGCATGGGTGTCGATCCGGAACATGACTGGAAAGCCAAATACGAAGTCCTTCCTGGCAAAGAACATGTGGTTGCCGAACTGAAAAAACTGGCATCGCAAGTCGATGAAGTCTATCTGGCAACGGATATGGACAGGGAAGGAGAGGCGATTGCCTGGCATTTAAAAGAAGTCATCGGCGGTGATGATTCGCGTTATCAGCGTGTGGTCTTTAATGAAATTACCAAAAATGCGATTCAGGATGCCTTTAAGCATCCGTCACGTCTGGATACCAATAAAGTCAATGCGCAGCAGGCACGCCGTTTCCTGGATCGTGTCGTGGGCTTTATGATTTCGCCATTGCTTTGGGAAAAGATTGCGCGTGGTCTGTCAGCCGGTCGTGTACAGTCGGTTGCGGTGAAGCTAGTGGTCGAGCGTGAACGTGAAATTCGTGCCTTCATTCCTGAAGAATACTGGCAAGTGTTTGCCGATACCAAATCGAAAAAAGATGATATTCGTCTCGAAGCGGTCAAGCAAAATGGCAAGACGCTCAAGCTACGCAATAAAGCCGAAACTGATGCCTTATTAAACCTGATCAAAGATGCTGATTATACGGTTTCTGCACGTGAAGATAAGCCAACCAAGGTTAATCCAAGTGCGCCGTATATCACGTCAACGCTACAACAGGCAGCCAGTACCCGTCTCGGTTTTTCTGTGAAGAAAACCATGATGCTGGCGCAGCGCCTGTATGAAGCCGGTTTCATTACCTATATGCGTACCGACTCGACATTCTTGAGTGATGATGCGGTGAATATGGTGCGTGGCCATATCGAATCGGAGTTTGGCGAGAAATATTTGCCTGCCAAGCCGAACCGTTATGGCAATAAAGCCGGTGCGCAAGAAGCGCATGAAGCCATTCGTCCATCTATGGTTGGCTTAAAAGGCGACAGCCTAGTGGGTGTTGAGCGTGATGCACAGCGCCTCTATGACTTGATCTGGCGCCAGTTTGTTGCCTGTCAGATGACTCCGGCAGAATATTTGTCTTCTACCATTTTAGTGGATGCCAATGGCGTGGAACTGAAAGCTAAAGGCCGTACCTTGGTCTTTGATGGCTTTACTCGCGTGCGTGGTGCCAATAAAGCCGATGACGATATTTTATTGCCTGCGGTCAAAGTCGGTGAAGTGCTTAAACTTGAGAGACTTGATCCATCTCAACATTTCACCAAGCCACCGGCACGTTTTACTGAAGCCTCACTGGTGAAAGAACTCGAGAAAAAAGGCATTGGCCGTCCATCGACCTATGCTGCGATTATCTCGACCATTCAGGATCGTGGTTATGTGAAACTGGATAACCGTCGTCTCTATGCCGAGAAGATGGGTGAGATCGTTACCGATCGTCTGGATGAAAATTTTAGTAATCTGATGAACTATGCCTTTACCGCAGATCTTGAAGGTCAGCTGGATAAGGTAGCAGATGGTGAGCGTAACTGGAAAGAGCTATTAGACAGCTTCTATGGCGATTTTAAACAACGTTTGACTACAGCGCAGGGTGAAAACGGAATGCGCCGTAATCAGCCTGTAGAAGTGGATGCGGTACACTGTAAAGAATGTGACCGTCCAATGCAGATCCGTACCGGAACCACAGGTGTATTCTTGGGTTGTTCAGGCTATAACTTGCCGCCGAAAGAGCGTTGTAAGGGAACCTTGAACCTGACACCAGTTGAGTCTCTGGCTGCATTGTCTGATGATGAGGCTGCGGAAACTGCTGACCTGATGTCGAAGAAGCGTTGTCCGATCTGTGAAACTGCCATGGACAGCTATGTGATTGATGGCGGTCGTAAACTCCATATCTGTGGGAATAACCCGGACTGTAGTGGTTTTGAACTTGAAGAAGGCGAGTTCAAAATTAAAGGCTATGATGGCCCAAGCATTCCATGCGACAAGTGTGATGGCGAAATGCAGCTGAAGACAGGCCGTTTTGGTCCTTACTTTGCCTGTACCAGCTGTGACAATACCCGTAAAGTCTTAAAGAGCGGTCAGCCTGCACCTCCACGTGTGGATCCGATCAAGATGGAACATTTACGTTCTGCCAAGCATGACGATTTCTTTGTACTGCGTGACGGTGCAGCCGGTTTATTCCTGGCGGCGAGCAAGTTCCCGAAAGTGCGTGAAACCCGTGCACCGAAAGTGGCCGAGATTCGTTCTGTTGCTGATCAGCTTGATCCAAAGTATCAGTTTATCTTGCAGGCACCTGATGTGGACCCGGAAGGGAATCCAACTCTGGTAAAATTTAGCCGTAAGAACCAGTCACAATATATTGGTTCGGAAACTGCAGAAGGCAAGCAAACCAAATGGTCTCTGGTTTATCAGGACGGAAAATGGGTTGAAGCCTAAACTCTAAGATTCAAAAAAATGCTGACGAAAGTCGGCATTTTTTATGTCAGAATCATGTATATAAAAAATTAAAAATAATATCTTGGGGTGGATGTGGATATTCAGACAAAAAAGTTCGCTGTATTAATCGATGCGGATAATTCTTCTATCAACGCGATTTCATCGGTATTGGAGGAAGTTGCGAAATATGGAATTGCCAGTGTCAAACGTGTGTATGGGGACTGGAGCAGCGAAACTTTAAAGAAATGGCGAGATGTACTCCTTCCTCATGCCATCACTCCGGTACAACAATTCGCTTATACCAAGGGTAAAGATGCGACGGATATGATCCTGATCATTGATGCTATGGATTTACTTTATGCAGGCGCATTAGATGGATTTTGTATCGTATCCAGCGATAGCGATTTCACGCCCTTAGCTTCACGTATTCGTGAAAATGGTCTAACAGTGTATGGCTTTGGCAAAAAAGCTACGCCTGAAGCATTTAAGAAAGCCTGTGACAAGTTCATTTATATCGAAAACTTACTTGTAGATAGTGAAATTAAAAATAATGAGGATGGTGAAGAAACAGGATCAATAGATAAAAAAGTTTCGGAGATTATCAAGACTAATGGACAAAAAACTATATCTGCGCAAAAGGAAATTCAGTTACCTGAAGGGATGGATCGAGCTACGCTTAACTTAATTTATAAAGCTGTAAAAGATAATGCCGATGATAATGGATGGGCGAATTTAGGGATGGTCGGGCAGTATATCAGTGCAGTAAAGCCTGATTTTGACTCTCGTAACTATGGTAGAGCCAAATTGTCAGGATTAATAAAAACTTTAAATTTATTTGAAACAAAAATAGAAATGAGTCAGATGTATTTAAGAAAAATGAAAAAGCAGAGTGTGTAATCGATATGTGGAAAAAGATTCGGATTCTGATTTTATTAATCATCTTATTGATTGTCGCAGTTAATGCCTATCGTGATCAAAACCAGAACTGGTCAAAGCCAATTATTGTTTTGCTGCATCCGATTAATGCCGATGGATTACCGACCACACAGCAATATATCCAGCAACTGTCGAGGCAGGACTTGAATGGAGCAAGGGAATATCTGGAAAAAACAGCTCAGCAGTATCGCGGACAGCCGACTTATTTTTATTTTAATTTAGGCCGTGAGCTTCAAGTTCTACCACCCAAAGTCCCTGAGCAGGCTTCGCTCATCAATACAGTTTTATGGAGTTTAAAATTCCGGTTCTATGCCTGGAAACAACAACAGAGTTCAGATCCTTCAGCCAATGTGACTTTATTTTTAAATTACTATGATCCTGCGCAGACCAAGCAATTAAAGCATTCAACCGCCTTGCAAAAAGGCCGGATTGGTTCGGTGAATCTATTTGCATCCAAGCAACAGACTGAACAGAATAAAATTGTATTGGTGCATGAATTACTGCATGCCTTTGGCGCCTCGGATAAATATGATTTAGCGACAGGCCAACCGATTTATCCGCTGGGTTATGCATTTCCAGATCAGCAACCCTTATTTCCGCAAGCCAGGGCGGAGCTGATGGCAGGATATATTCCGGTTTCTCAAACCACCAGTAAAATGCCAGAATCTTTAAATCAAACCTTAGTTAATGAGATAACTGCAATTGAACTGGGCTGGAAATAAAGACTTGTGGATAGTGCTGGATTTATCCACAATTTAGACTTCATTTGTGGATAAAAGATCACACCATGCCGCTCACCTTTGTGCTTGCTCCTGACTCGTTTAAAGAAAGTATGTCTGCTGCACAGGCTTGTCAGGCCATGCAACGCGGTATCCAGAACGTCATTCCGGATGCCCATATCATTCATGTGCCAATGGCTGATGGCGGTGAAGGCACGGTCGATGCATTGATTTCAAGTTTAAAGGGGCAAAGTATTGCATGTGAAGTGACCGGACCACTGCCTGAGCAACGTATTCAGACCTATTGGGGTTTGGTTGATGCAGGTCAAACTGCTGTGATTGAAATGGCCAAGGCCAATGGCATTCATTTATTGAAGCCTTCACAGCGTAATCCGATGCTCACTTCGACTTATGGCACAGGAGCGATGATCAAAAAGGCACTGGACTTGGGTGTAAAAAAAATCATCATTGGACTGGGGGGCAGTATTACCAATGATGGTGGTGCAGGGATGGCGCAAGCACTGGGTGTGCGGTTTCTAAATCATGCGGGTGAATCAATTCAGGTCCGTGGTGGGAACTTAGATCTGGTCAAATCAATGGATTTATCTGGACTGGATTCGCGTTTAGCAGATACTGAAATAATCATTGCATCGGATGTCAACAATCCACTGTGTGGACCAAATGGTGCCTCAAATATATTTGGGCCACAGAAAGGGGCCACGCCTGAAATGGTCAAGCAGCTGGATCAAAACCTCGGTCATTTTGCCGATGTAGTCGCTGGGCAGATTGGCCATGATCATCGTCATGTGGCAGGTGCGGGCGCTGCCGGCGGAATAGGTTTTGGTTTAATGGCATTCACTGCTGCCTCTATTCGTTTCGGGGTGGAACTGATGATTGAACAGGTTCAACTGAATGAGAAAATAGCGCAAGCAGATTATGTCCTGACCGGTGAAGGTAAAATTGATAGTCAAACATCTTTGGGCAAAACCCCTTTTGGGGTAGCACAGCTCGCCAGGCAATTTAATAAACCGGTAATCGCTTTTGCTGGTCTAATCGGTGAAGGAATTGAGGATCTGTTTGAGTCAGGATTTAGCCAGATTATTGGTATTAATCCACCAGATTGTCCTTTAGAAGAAGCCTTAAAAAATGCAGAAATGAACTTGGAGAAAGCTGTCGCTGAGATAGTTAAAAATCTTTTGACAGAGTGAAAGTATTTCTCTCTCCTGCAATCCAGCACGCCCTGTCGTTAGCTAATATCAAATCAGGAAATAAAATTGGAGACAGTTTCAGGACAACTGAAAAGCCATAATTCTGGAAGCGATCTGTTAAACTACATACATCCACAAAATGATGAGTGAAAATGAGTTTAGCCACCCTGATTGATGAATTAAACCCCCAACAAAAGCAAGCAGCGACCACAGAAGCAAAACACAGTTTGGTGCTGGCCGGGGCAGGTTGTGGCAAAACCAAAACCATCGTGGCACGCGCAGCTTACTTGATTGAACAGGGCGTGCCTGCCAACCAGATTCAGATTCTGACCTTTACCCGCCGGGCTGCCAGTGAAATTGTGGCGCGTGTCGAACTTGCACTTGGTGAAGAAGCCAAGGGACTGCGGGCCTCGACCTTTCATACCTTCTGTATGTATCTGCTGCGCCGTATTCCGAAAGCTTTTGGTCTGGAACAGTTTTCGATTATTGATCGTGATGATCAGCTGATGATGTTCCGCCTGATTCGCGGTCGTGATGACAAGAAAAATCCCAACCATCTGCCTAAGCCTCAGGAACTATGTGATCTATATTCTTTTGCACGGAATACCCGACAAAAACTCAGTCTGGCATTAGAAAAACAGATGCCGGAATATCTGGCCTTAAAGGACCAGATTGCCGAAATTATGAAAGAATATGAAGCACGTAAGCAAGCGCGAAGTTTTCTGGATTATGACGATATTCTGGCGGTAGTAGCTACGGCGCTGGCACAGTCCGAAGGTCTGGTCGACTATGTCGCTTCAATCTGTCGGCATATGCTGGTCGATGAAATGCAGGATACCAATCCATTGCAATGGGCTTTGCTGGAGCCACTGAAAGACCGGATCAGCCTGTTCTGTGTCGGTGATGATGCGCAGTCGATTTATGGCTTTCGTGGTGCAGACTTTGAAAATATTCACCATTTCAAAGAACGTGTGCCAGATGCGCAGATTTTTAAATTAGAAAAAAACTACCGCTCGACCCAGGAAATTCTGGATCTGTCCAACTGGCTGCTCGATCAGTCTGAAATCAAATATGACAAACGTCTGGAAGCGTATCGCGGAGAAGGTGTAAAGCCGCGCATGCATATTTTCCCGAATGAGTTTGATGAAGCCAAATGGATTGCGATTGATATTAAAGAACGTCATTATCTGCAAGGTAGTAAGTGGGGCGAGCATATGGTGCTGGTTCGTTCCAGTTTTGCCGCACGGCATATTGAGGCAGCCTGTATCGCGGCTAATGTGCCGTATCGCTTTATTGGTGGCATGAAGCTGCTGGAAACGGCGCATGTCAAAGATTTGCTCAGCATGCTGCGCGTAGTCGCCAATCCGCTGGATGATATCGCCTGGATGCGTTTCTTGACCCTGTGGAATGGTGTTGGTGATGTGGGTGCCAGTAAGCTATCGCAGCAGTTATTGGCTGAACCGGAAATGGAAGCTATTGCAGATAATTTGGAAAAATTTGGCAAGATACCATTAGAAACCATTCTGATCATGCAGCAGATGAGTGTGCTCAAAGGCGAAGTGCAAGCCTGTGTCAGTCTTGCGATTCAGGCGATTGAATCTCAACTGGCGGAAAACTATAAAAAGGATTGGCCACGTCGCCAAAGTGATTTTGAACTGGTCAAACAGCTGGCGTCCAAGCATTCACAGCTGAGTGAATTTTTAGAGGAATATGTACTGGATCCGGTGTCCATCTCGGAAATCGAGCGCCAGTCGGATCATGATGTGGTGACCTTAATCACCATTCACTCGGCCAAAGGCACCGAGCAAAATGTCTGTTATGTAGCCAATGTGACGCCGGGGAATTATCCGCATGCGCGTGCTCAAGGTGATTTTGATGATGTCGAAGAAGAACGTCGTGTGCTGTATGTGGCGTTGACCCGGGCAAAAAATGAATTAATTCTGACCAAACAGAACCTGAATCATTGGGCGCGGGAAACGGTCGATGAGCAGGGGCGTAAAGTCGAAAGTTATTTCCTGAATGATCTCACCCGGCATTTATGCACCACGGAAACCCATTACAAAACCCGGCAGCAAACTGTAAAAAGTGCCTTGATTGAACGCAAGTCGATTAATTTAGATTTTGGGATTGATCTCGATTAAACTATAGCAAAGTTGTTTCATGCAAAAAGTAGAGTAGGCGCGTGCTTTTTGATATTTTTTGCCTATCTTCTTAAGGTTGTAAGATGAAAATTTTAGTTCGTAATTTAGAACGTACGGTCACAGAAGCCGAATTACTGAAACTGTTCCAGGAATATGGCACAGTGGAGACCTGTACTTTGGTGCTTGATGCAGCAACAGGCAAATCAAAAGGTTTTGCTTTTGTAGAAATGCCACATGGCCGTGAAGCAGTCAAAGCCATTAAAGGCCTGAATACTTTGCGCCTGCACGGACATGGGATCCGCGTGAAAGCCGCAGAAGATAAGCCTCAGGCTTAAACTCAAAAAAGGAGCACTTGATAGGCTCCTTTTTTATGGCTGAAATTTATTATCGCTGTACTTAATCAGTGAGCTCAATGCTCTGAATTTCAGTGCTGGATGGATTCAGTCTAAACATCTTTTGATTGCGAAATGCGGGCGAACCTTTTACTTTATAAAAGCCAAAATTTGTTTTAACCCTTAGGAAATCTCGATGACTCGTGTTGCTCGCTATCATGCGGACCGTACCAATCAAAAACTGTATTTTGCCCGCCTTTCCTGCCAGCAAGCAGAGCAAACCGAACATGTACAACAGGCTCAAGCACAACGTGAGGCAACTGTGTTTCATTTGCATGGTGCTTTGTTAGCATTTTTACAGGAACTGGTGCGTTACTATCGCCTGAATGATCCTCATCCGACGCTAAAATCGATCGAAGAATTGATGGCGGCCAAAGGCCAAATTTCGCCAGAAGTGGCGGTGCTACAACATTTGTCCAAGAGCGGTTTCATTGCTGAACTGAAACGTGCTTACCGTCTGTGCCAGTATGCGCCCGAACCAAGTACCCCAGAACCTGAAGACGAAACCTCCTCAAATCTCATCATTAAAGTCACACAGTCTCCACAAGCATGGTTACCTGATACTGCTATATTGAGAGAGTGGCATCGTGACCTGACGCAATTAATTGATGGTTTTCGTAATGAGATGATTGAATTTTAATCGGATCGGCTGTACTTGAAATTGCAATTTTTAACCCTATATCAATTACTCTAATGATGCAAAGTGCACCCGGCGCTTTGCCACCATGTTGAACATGGAGGATATATGTCTATAGAACAGTTGAAAGATTTATTTGGTAATCAAGACGCGATTTTAGAACTCGTTCAACTTGAAGGTGGCGCGTTGGCTTTACGCAATGCAGGTTCACATAAACAGCCTTTGGTCATGATTCAATTTAATGATGAGGTGAAAGCTTTACTTGGAGAGCAGACGCCCGTGATTGCGCAACAGATGATTCAGGCAGCACTCTATGGCTTGCTGGAACAGCAGGTCAATGAATGGCAGGCTGAAGTTGTGGATGAAGAACCAAAGTATATGAGTTAATCGTTGAAATTTATTTAGAAAGCACACTATCGGTGTGCTTTTTGAGTTTCATAGGTAGGTTATTGGGTTGGACAGATTTTAAGCATTAGAAAGAAGCTCATTTAAAAATGAAGATGAAAAATCAGTATGTTGAAATTTGGGTCATGAGCAGTCTGAAGCCAGTGTAATAATAAAATCTTTGACTTAGAGATATATTGATGTTCATAAAAAAAGTTGCCAGATTCGGCAACTTTTTTATTTGGCGTTTATTCAAAGAAAAACTTTAATGAGAAGGCGTATGCTGATGCGCGATCTCAATCTGGTTCAAAATATGATTGCTCATATTTTTCGCCATTTCTTCTTTGGCATAATAAACCGCACCGACATTATCCCGACGAATGGCTTCAGCTTCTTCCTTGCTTTCCGCACAGACCAGTACCTGAATTTGTGGATTCAAGGTCTTGGCAATATCGACAATTTTATGAATATCGATGATATCCATAGGGGAAATGACCAGTAAGCGCGCATGCTGGATATGTGCCTGAATCAGTACGCCAGCCTCAGTGGCAACACCAGACACCGCAGCAATGCCTTTCTCACGTAGGTTTTCGACGATGTCACGGTTTTCTTCGGCAATCACCACCTTGATATTTTCTTGCATCAATGAGCGGGTAATGCGACGCCCGACCTCACCATGGCCAATAATGACCACCTGATCGCGCAGGTAATCCTGTGAGACTTCATCGGGTAACATCGCCAGAGGGTCACCACTGCGTTCCAGTAATCGGGCCAGAGTCGAGCGTTCCCGAATCCATTTCTGTACCGGCTCAATCGCGGAAAAGATAAAGGAGTTAAGCGTAATCGAAATTAAGGCACCTGCTAGAATCAGGTTTTGACCTTCCGGCGAAAGCAGGTTGAGCGAAACACCGAGTGCAGCCAAAATAAAGGAGAACTCACCAATCTGTGCCAGAGAAGCACCGACGGTCAAGGCGGTATTGATCGGATAACGGAAGAACAGCACCAGTGCCATCGCAGCAATAGTTTTACCAATCATGATAATCGCGACCACGGCCAGTACATGTAAAGGCTGTTCCAGCAAAATGCGCGGATCAAACAGCATGCCGACGGAAACAAAGAATAAAATCGAGAAAATTTCACGCAGTGGTAAGGTTTCTTCTTCAGCACGATGACTGAAATCAGATTCCTTAACGACCATTCCGGCAAAGAAAGCACCCAGTGCCATGGATACACCAAAGACTTTATAGGCACCAAAGGCAATCGAAACAGCAGCTGCCACCACAGTTAAGGTAAACAGCTCACGTGAACCGAGACGTGCCACCACCTGTATGATCATCGGAATCAAGCGTTTACCAATAATCAGCATGAAGGCAATAAAACCTGCGACTTTGAGCAGGGTAATGCCTAAGGTGAGCCAGATATTCTCATCGCTTGCACCTTCCAGCGCTTGCCCACCTAAAAGCACCGCAGTGGCAGGTAACAGTACCAGCGCCAAGACCATGACCAGATCTTCGACCAGCAACCAGCCAACAGCAATTCGGCCATTGATTGAATCCAGTAAGCCACGATCACCAAGGGCTTTGAGTAGAACCACGGTACTGGCACAAGACAGGCTTAGGCCGAAGACCAGTGCTGAGCCAAAGCTCCAGCCCCACAGCATCGAAACTCCAACCCCGAGCAAGGTGGCAACTGCAATCTGTAAAATCGCACCAGGCAGGGCAATCCGGCGTACCTGCATCAGATCGTTCAGGGAAAAATGCATTCCGACGCCAAACATCAGGAACATGACGCCAAGTTCTGCCAGTTGGTTGGCCAGATGAATATCACCGACCACACCGGGTGTATGGGGACTAATCAGAATGCCGGCAATTAAGTAACCGATCAAAGGGGGAAGACGTAACCGTGCAGCGAGATAGCCAAAGACCAAAGCTAAGCCAAAACCAACAGCCAGTAATATAATGAGCTCTACGTCATGTGGCACTAAATACTCCTTTAGCTAGGTTTGCTGGGAAATAAGCACAAAAAGTGCCAAAACATGCAGAAAGTTTATCAAGTCGGATAAAAAAAGTGCAAAAAAAAACGACCCGCAAAGGTCGTTTTTTTAAAGAAACTAAAATTATTTGATTTTAGCTTCTTTGAAGATTACGTGTTGACGGATTTTTGGATCAAATTTTTTGATTTCCATTTTTTCCGGCATAGTACGTTTGTTCTTAGTCGTGGTATAGAAATAACCTGTACCAGCTGAAGAAACTAAGCGAATTTTATCACGCATGGTTCAGACTCCTTAGATCTTTTGACCTTGAGCACGTAGGTCAGCAACAACCTTTTCAATGCCCAATTTGTCGATAATACGCATACCTTTAGTGGTTAAACGAAGACGTACAAAACGTTTTTCGCTTTCTAACCAGAAACGGTGGTGGTGCAGGTTCGGCTCGAACCGGCGCTTAGTTTTGTTGTTGGCGTGTGAGACGTTGTTACCAACGACTGGACGCTTGCCGGTAACTTGGCAAACCTTAGACATGGTGTAACTCCATTGATTTAGCCAACAGCAAATCTGTATGGCCAGTCAAAAATAAACGGATTGAAATCATTCAAGGGGCGTTTTATATCAAAAATGCGCTTAAAAGACAAGCGATTTTCGTCAAAACGCGGCACGAACTATATCGATAGCTCATGCCTTGATCATTTAGCGGAGAAGTGTCTTCGAAATCAGCTTGTGAATCGGTTTATTGAACGGTGGCAGAATGTATTTCAAGCTATACAGCTTTGGATTCGACATTACTGAGCGTTCATGCGACAAACTGAAGAAGCCTTCTGGGCCATGGTATTTACCCATACCTGATGCACCGACACCCCCAAATGGTAGATCGTCCTGCGCAACATGGGTCAGTACCGTATTTTGCCCGAAATGCCCTGAATGGGTACGCTGTGCGACATAATCGGCACGCGCCTGATCAAAGTCGAAGTAGTATAAAGCAAGTGGACGCGGACGGCTATTAATAAAGTCGATGACATCGTCAATTTGATCATATTCCATGATCGGGAGCAGCGGACCAAAGATTTCATGCTGCATGATCTGCATCATCGGGGTAACATTGGTCACGATGGTCGGTGCAATCTTACGCAGATCAGCCGAGTTTTCACTGCGCGGATTAATTTCAATGACTTGCGCACCCTGTTCGCGTGCATCATCCAGATAACCTTGCAGACGGTTATACTGTTTATCATTGATAATCGAAGTGTAATCCTGATTATGGGTGATATCCGGATACATGCTTTCGACACAGGCTTTAAAGTGATCAATGAACTCGGCAGTTTTCCCGCGAGGCAGGAACATATAGTCTGGCGCTACACAGGTCTGACCGGCATTCCAGAGTTTGCCCACCGCAATCCGCTGTGCGACATCGCGCAGATCAATCGATGGATGCACCAGTACTGGCGATTTACCGCCCAGTTCCAGAATCACCGCCACCAGATTTTCGGCAGCGGCTGCCATGACGGTTTTACCGACTGCAGTTGAGCCGGTGAAAATCAGTTTATCGAAAGGCAAACGACAGAAAGCATCTGAAATCACACCGCCACCATTCACCACAGCGACCAATTCTTTAGGAAAGGCTTCAGCCAAAGCTTTTTCTAAAACTTCACCAAAGGCAGCGGATGCACTGGAAATTTTGATCATGGCATGGTTGCCGGCCGCCAGTGCGCAAATCAGGGGGCCAATCGACAACAACAGCGGATAGTTCCATGGTGCGATAATCCCAACCACGCCTAAAGGCTGATATTGTACCCAGGCTTTAGCCGGCTGATGAATAATGCCCACATGACGCTTGGAAGGTTTCATCCACCGGGTCAGGTTTTTGCTGTAATATTTGATATGTTCCAGACAGGTGAGCAGTTCACCAATCTTGGTTTCCCCGATTGAACGGTTACCATAGTCCTGATTAATTGCATCAGCAAATTGATCTTGATACTTAACTAAGATACGCTTAAGTCGAGCTAAACGATCGATACGTTCCTTTGCAGTCGGCAGAGGGTAGTGTAAGTAAGCGTGTTTTTGTTGCGCCAAGACTTCATTCAGATATTGGCTATCAAAAAAATGTGGTGTCATTGATGTTGTTTTTGTATGACTGTTCATGCCGCACTACCATTATTCAAAAATCGATTAATTAATTTTTAGAGCAAATACTCTAATTAGTCAAGTGACTTTGTGTGTTAGCCTGCTAATGCATGAACTGAATGGTTATTTTAGGATGTCCCAAACCAAAACCTTAAAAACTAAAGAGCGTATCTTGCAGCTCAGTTTGCAGCTGTTTAACGAGCGTGGCGAACGATCGGTAACCACCAATCACATTGCGGCTGAACTCGGCATGAGCCCGGGTAACCTGTATTATCATTTCCGCAATAAAAATGAAATTATTAAAGAATTGATGGAACAGTACCAGCACCAGACCCTGGAAATGCTGGCGCTGCCGGATGACCGTGCGCTGGATGCCAATGACAAGGTGCATTATTTTCAGGTGCTGAGCAGCCAGTTATGGGCTTACCGTTTCCTGCATCGTGATGTCTATCATCTGGTAGAAAATAACGAAGATTTTCGCAAGATGTATCCACGCTTTGCCGGACAGGTGATGCAGCAGGGCCAGAAAATTTATAAAGGCTTTGTTAATGCAGGCCTGATGGACATGACCGATTCAGAAATTGAAGCCCTGATCATTAACCTGTGGATTGTACTGACCAACTGGACCAACTTCCTGTATATGTCAGGTCATTTAACCGATTCCAATACGCTGGAAGAAAAATGGGTCTGGCAGGCACTCCGTCAAATGGTATTCCTGGAAGGGGCGTATTTACGTGGTGAAAGTCGTCAAACCTATGAAGGTTTATTGAGTAGTTTGGGCTCTTCGGAACTTTTTGCCAGCCTGTCGTCATCTAAAGATTCTGAATCTGAACAAACTATTCAGAATATCCAAGAAACGCGCTAGAATACTCGGCTTATTTTTTAATTTAACTGATTAGTGACTTAAACCAACATGAATATGACGACTGCTAACACCGCACGTTTATTGATTACTTGTGAAGACAAGCCGGGCATCGTGCAGGCTGTTTCGAGCTTCTTGTATCATCAAGGTGCCAACATTACTGCGCTTGACCAATATGCGACAGCAGCGCAGGGCGGACGTTACTTCATGCGCGTTGAATTTGAATTAGATAATCTTCAAAGTCGTAAAGAAAGTATTACCCAGACTTTTGCAGCGAATGTGGCAGAACGCTATGGCATGCAATGGCGTCTGGCTCTGGTCAGTGACGTGAAAAAAGTCGGTATTCTGGTGTCTAAGGTCGATCATGCCTTGCTTGAGCTGTTATGGCGTCATGCGCGTGGTGGCCTACCTTGTGAAATTACCAAAGTGGTATCGAATCACGAGACTTTACGCGAAGCAGTTGAAAACTTTGGCATTCCATTCGAAGTCGTGCCGGTGACCAAAGACAACAAACCAGAAGCTTATGCAGAAATCGACCAGTTGATGCAGGGCAATGACCTGTTGGTGCTGGCGCGTTATATGCAGATTCTGGATGAAGAATTTGTCAGCAAGTGGGAAATGAAAGTGATCAATATTCACCATTCTTTCCTGCCAGCTTTCGTAGGTGCCAATCCGTACAAACAGGCCTATGAAAAAGGCGTGAAGCTGATTGGTGCAACTGCACACTATGTGACTGCTGATCTGGATCAAGGTCCGATCATCGAGCAGGATGTGGAGCGCGTGAACCATGACTTTACCGTTGAGCAGTTACGTGAACTCGGTCAGGATGTGGAACGTAATGTATTGGCCCGTGCGGTAAAATGGCATTTGGAAGACCGTATTATTGTCGATGGTAACAAGACTGTCGTGTTCCAATAAGACTTGCATTGAGTTTTAAAAAGGCATACTTTTAGTGTGCCTTTTTTGTTTTGATGCAAAAAAAGTCAGTCAAAGGAAGGATTAGCGGTTGCAAATGAAAACACTTCTCATTTATTATTGGCATACTTTAATTGTGCTAACCGATGAGCTTGATAGTTTGTTCCACATCATCTCTTCAAGGTAATAGATTTAATGAGTCAAGTTGCTGCGCCCCAAATGCCTACACCGCCAAATCAGATGAAAAAGAAAGTCATCTCTATCGTGGCGGCTGTACTGGTTGGGCATGTGGGTGTGTTATATGCGATCAGCCAGATGAAAGCACCTGAGCTGACACCTATTGATAAGCAACCCTTAAAAGTGCGCTTTGTTAAACTCCAGGAAGCGCCAAAACCTTTACCGCCAAAGCCGAAGGCCGAGCCACAAAAAGAGCCGCCTAAGCCTAAAGAAGTCAAAATTGTCGATAAACCGCTGCCACCACCACCGAAAAAAGTAGAAAAAATCGAGCAGGTGAAAAAGGCTGAAGCGCCAAAAGTGGTTAAAGCACCACCAGTTGAAGCAAAACCAACCCCAAGTCCGGTTGTACCGACAGTGGTCACTGAAACTAAAATTAAACCGGCACCTGCTCCGGTCGCGCCACCTGCGCCTGTGACACCGCCAGCACCTGCTGCTGCGCCATCCCCGAAAAGTGTATCAATTGGTGGGGGTGTGTCCTGGCAGCGTTCACCAAAAGTCTCACTCTCTGCAGGTGAATTAAAATCAGCCTGTTCACTGGTAGTAGATGTTTCAGCGAATGAGCAGGGTAAAGTGGTCTCTGCGACTGCACGAAATTCAAGTTGTAGCCCGGCGGTAACGCGCAAAGTAGAAGCAGCGGTACGTCGTGCACAACTCACCAAATATGTTGAAAATGGTGTGGCTTATCCAACACGCGTGGAACAGCCTTTCGATTTTCAGGTTAAATAACGGCTCACCCATTAGGAGTTCAAATATGAACTTTTCAGTTTATTGGCAACACGCTGATGCAGTCAGTAAAACGCTGTATTTCGTGTTATTGGCAATGTCGGTCGCGACATGGACCATTTTTGTGCTGCGTTTGATGGGCACTCGCCAGCTGAAACAGATTGCCTATGCTCAGTTATCTAAAGCATTGGAACAACTGAAAACCAAACTGGCTCCTTTGGGCTTTGAACAGCGTAAGGCAGTGGCAGAACAGGCACTGTTACGCCAGATTTCAGCAGAAAAAGCCAATGCCGAAAAAGGTGTATCAGTTCTGGGTACGATTGCCTCAATTTCACCATTTGTCGGTTTGTTCGGTACAGTATGGGGCATCTTCCATGCGTTGGTTGCTGTTGGTAAAAGTGGTCAGGCTGGTCTGGCACAAGTGGCAACCCCAGTCGGTGAAGCATTGATTATGACTGGCTTAGGTCTGGCAGTCGCGATTCCTGCGGTACTGGCTTATAACATCTGTGTCCGTGCTAATCGTGGTTTGGCACACGAGTTACAAGATCAGGCACATGGTCTGCTGATTGATACTATGCTGCAACAGGAATCTGCTGCAAAAAAGTCTGATGAAAAAGTAACACAACAGAGTTTCGTGGGAGGTCAAGCTTAATGGCTTTTCAACTGGGTGAAGACAACGATGTAGGCATGAATGAGATGAACCTCATTCCCCTCATCGACATTATGTTGGTATTGATGATCATCTTTCTGGTGACAGCGACCGTTGCGAACCCATCAATTCCATTAACCTTGCCACAAACGACTGCGGAGATTATCGATCTGCCGCCTGAAAATGTCACGATTAGCATCAATGCCGAAGGTGACATTGCCTGGAATGGTGATGTATTGACGCTGGAACAGCTTGAAACCCGTTTTAATGAAGCGGGCCAAGCTGAACGTCAGCCGACCATTGTGTTGAAAGCGGATAAAGAATCACGTTATGACTCGGTGGCGCAAGTCATGTCGCGTGCGAGTGGAGCCGGACTCAGCGATATTGCCTTTGCAACCGATAACTAAGATTCAGATAATAAAAAAAGTGACTGCAATCAGTCGCTTTTTTTATGCCCATTTTTCATGAAACTTAATGGGTTTTTAATAAGGTGGTAAATTTGCTGCGTAATTTGTTCAATTTTGGCGGAATGGCAAAATTGCAATAGCCCTGGGTCGGATTCTTGGCAAAGACGTTTTGATGATAGTCTTCCGCCGGATAGAAAGTCGGGGCAGGGCTCAGTTCAGTTACCACATTGATGCCATCGGCTTTCAGGGCATCCATCGCCTGCTGCGCCTGTTGCTGCTGTTCATCGTTCAGATAATAAATTACAGAACGATACTGGGTGCCGACATCATTGCCTTGACGGTTTAATGTGGTTGGATCATGGGTCGCAAAAAAGACATCGAGCAATTGGTTATAGTTAATCTGGTTTTCATCGAAATCGATCAGAATGACTTCGGCATGGCCGGTATTGCCACCACAGACATCATCATAGTTTGGCTCAGTCGTATGACCACCTGCGTAACCGCTGACGACTTGCTGAACTCCCTGAATCTGTAAAAATACGGCTTCAGTACACCAAAAGCATCCCCCACCGAAAAGTGCCTGTTGCATGGTTGATTCCTCATTCAATTAAATAACTCAATCGGGCTGATGGTTAAATTCCAGCTCATCAGTATGAAAGATAAAAAAGCCTGTCCATACAGGCTTTTTGTAGGGAAGTATTAACGCGGCTGAACAGCACTTTCCAGCTGGATCAAGAGATTTCCATGGCGATCCAGTAATTTTAAGGTTTTACCAAACACTTGATAATGAGTCACTTTGGCTAAAGCTTCATTAAATTTCTTATCAAGCTGATCGTTGTTCATGCAAGCCATACGGGTAGTGGCCATCTGGCTCAGGGTCAGCGTGTCTTTTGCTGCTGTGTAGCTGCCCATAATCCGGTTACAGCTATCTGAACCTGAAACGCGCTGGGTACTGGCATCAAATTGCAGACTCGGAACATTGCGTGCGGTTGGCACCGTCTTGATTTCAGTATTGCCAATCTGGGTTGCAATCCAGATACGATTTTGCAAAAGTTGTAAATGATTCGCGGTTTGTGTCGCGGCTGTATTGGGTACAGTTTCGCAGCCCATGACCGTTAAAACCGAGCCTAAAATCGCGATTGCAGTTAATTTTTTTAGCATGAGAGATACTCTGATCATTGACTAGCTGTTTGTATATAAACAAAAAAATGATCAAGGTTCCAGTTGATTTTGTATCTTTATTGAAGTGGATTTGCTACACAGTTATTGCATGTCGGGTTTTGGTAGGCCCTGCCGGATCAGGCGTGAATAGTCCTGACTGGAGAGATTAGCGGTGCGTTCTACCCGTGGATTGACATGTGCCCGTTGATACCAAGTGTGCATATCCCAAGACTGTTCCAGTACTTTAAGATCATAGAGATAATTCGGTAAATAGCCGGAGGCCAGCAACCGGTAATCTGAGGGTAGCTGTTGTTGCGATACCGCCTGAACCATATCAAAGACCAGTGTGGTGCAATTACTGGTCAGGGTATTGTACCATTTTGGCTTTTGTGCCAGTTCATCGGCCTGACGCAGATATTCCTTGAATAGCGCTTTAGCTTGAGCTTGCGGCATCTTTACCGGGAAAAAATAGACCTGTTCACCACGGACATTGCTGCGGGTATAAACAATATCCTTTTCGTCTGATGCAACCAGACTCAGTTCATATTTTCGGAAAAAGCCACCAATTGCTGAAAATTCTTCATTCTTTTCCTTGCGGATTTCAATCGAGAAGGTGAGTGGCTTTTGATTGGCAAAATCGAAGCTGACCAGAGTATGGGCAATTTTAGGCCCCATCCAGTAGGAAGTAATGATGTTCACGCCAGTAATCTGATTCAGATCAAAACTGCGGCTTTCCCAGCGTTCGATATAGCGCCCATCGGCCTGCCAGTCAAAGTTGCGGATATTGTGTAAGGTAACCTGATCGCCTTGCTGCTCATAATGCAGAAGCTGGGAAACCTCAGGATTCCACTCTCGATCCTGACGCGCTTCCAGACTGAAATATCCCAGCAGACAGAATAAAAAGGCCAGAAGATAAAGAACGCTATCCACTTGGCGGGAGATCAGATGCCGGGTGAAATAAATCCCGAGAACGACCAGCGCAAAGGTCAGCCAGAGTCCAATCAGCATCAAGCTGCCGATTTTTCCGAGGGGTTGATGAACCCAGAGCATCAGGCTGAACCACAGGCTCGACAGAAGGACGAATAAAGTAAACAGGCTGCCCAGTAGCCACAGACTCCAATGTCTGGAGATGTATTCGCGTCCCTGCATCATCACTTTTTCATGAGAAATAGGTTTTATTTTCTGTAGGTTGCGAACTCAAAAGCAATGCCGGTTTTGTCATCAATATGTTGTTCTGACGCTATCTTCACAAAATCATT